>CADBQL010000341.1 GCA_902796815.1 uncultured Coriobacteriaceae bacterium
GTCCCGCAAAACCACAGGTGAGACCGCGCATCGGCTTGTCCTCGTAGTATTAGAATGATTAAGTTTGTGTCTGCGGAATCGCCGATGTCACGCCCTCACCTGGGGTTTTGCTTTGACATCCCGATAATACAATTAACTTGACCTATTAGCCCATAATGCCGAGGCGGGCGCGCATGAACTCGTTGGCGGCGCGCTCGCAGGCATCGTCGAGCGGGGGTAGGTCGAACGCCGCTTGTCCCTCTTTGAGGGCTCGACGTTCGAGGGCACGCTTGATGAGCCAATCGGCTATTTCGGGGTTTTTCGACAGCAGCGGCCCGTGGGGGTAGGTGCCCACGACGTTGCGGTACCGTATGCCGTCAGCGCCATCGATTCCGTTGTTCCCGTTGCCTTGGTTGCCGATGACGTGCCCGAAAGGCGCGCATCCGCTTCCCAGGAACGTGCGCCCTGCATGGTTCTCGTACCCGATGACAGGCTGGGTTGCGAGTGGAGAGCGCAAGGCGATGTTTCCGACGAGTCGATTGTGCGAACCGCCTTCTGCGCGCCTTGTCGTGGCGTCGACGATTCCCAGGCCGGCGACGATTTCGTTTCCGAGCAGCCACTCGCGGCCGAGGATTTGATAGCCGCCGCAGATCGCGAGCAGGACTCCGTCGTCTTCGACGTAGTCGCGAAGTTGTTCGGCTTGCCTGAGCAGTTCATGCGATGCCAGGCGTTGCTCGCGGTCGGGGCCGCCGCCGATGAACACGATGTCAGCGTTGTCCATATCTGCCTCGCAACCATGGCTTACGCGCGTGACCTCGACTTCTATGCCTCGTAGACGAGCGCGCTGCGCGAGTACGGTGACGTTTCCCCCGTCGCCGTAGAGGTTCAACAGTTCGGGATACATATGGAGGATGCTGAGCTTGTTGCGGGTTTGGGCATTTGAGGTAATTGATGCTGTGGGGATGGCGGTGGTGCGGGCGGCACCGGACGCTGCTAGAGAATCCGACTCCGTCTCGGGTTTGGGATCAGCCCCCTTGCCGCATTTGGAATCCGGCCCCTTCTCGCGTGCGGGATCAGCCCCCTTCACGTGTCTGCTTTTCCCAGCGCTATCCTCCACAGTGAGGTGGTCCGATGGTGTGGTTTGCGACCCAAAAAGACGACTTTCCTTAGTTGACCTCCCGCGTTTTTCCATAAGCGCGCTTTGACGATTGGGAGACGATTGCATGCGTTCGAGCTCCTCTTTCACATGTGGCAACGCCGTATAGTTGGCTATGAGGAATAGCTTGGCGTGCGGCGAGAGGGCATGAGCCCTCGAGAGGAAGTCGGCGGCGCCGTCAACGAGCTCGGCATCGATGCCGGCGTACTTCAAGCGAACCTGCATGTCGTTTCTGCGGATGCCCCCTGCAAACGCCAAGAGCTCGTCGCATCCCGAGAGTTCCTGAAAGTCGATGTCCCAAAGCCACGAAACGTCGTGGCCGTCAGCCTCTTTGTCGTTGATGAAGAACGCAACCGCCTTGGGCCCCTCCTCTTCGAGCGCGATTCGCAGGTTCTGGTTGAAGCCGGTCGGGTTTTTGGCCAAATTGAGAAGGACGTTTTGCCCGCCGATGTCGAAGCTCTGCAATCGGCCGTTTTGCGGTGCGAAAGACCGTGCGGCCTCGCTGACGTAGCGGAGGGGCAATCCGCAATAGGAGGCAGCTGCATAGGTTGCAAGGAGGTTGTAGAGCATGTACGGTTCGGGGAAGGGCGTTTCTACCTGCACTTCGCCATTCGGGCAGCTCATCGTGAAGGCCGTCCCGGACTTGTCAGCGCTTACGTTACGCGCGTGGTAGATGGGGTCTTCGCGCTTGAAACCGCAGTTCGGGCAGGCGTACGAGCCGAGCTGTCCGTATTGGCGCCATTCGTAGCGCAGAAGTGCGTCGCAGCGCTGGCACATGCTCGCATCTGCGACGGTGTTTTGCTCCAGCATCAAGTCTTCGCCTATGCCGTACGGTATGCATCGGTTCGCCACCGAGTCGGCGATGGCCTGGCAGAGCGGATCGTCGGTATTGTAGAGAAGCGCAGTGGTGGGGGAGGAGGCGAGCGCGGATGCGATGGAGGCCTGCATGTGGTCTATCTCGCCCATGCGGTCGAGCTGGTCGCGGAAAAGGTTCAACAGTACCACGAAATCGGGCTGCAGCTGACATATGATTTTTGCCAGCCAAAGCTCGTCGCTCTCGAATACGCCCCAATCCGCTCTTCCAGTCTTAAGCAGCGCTGTGGCGACTCCCGAATCCAGGTTGGCGCCCGTCCGGTTGCAGGCAACCGTTTTGCCTTGGGCCTCGAAGGCGTTGGCGAGCAGGTTCGTGACTGTGGTCTTGCCGTTCGTTCCCGTGACGACGACCGTACCTTCGCGTAGACGCGGGCGCAGGTCGGCGATGAGGTGGGGATCTACGTACAGGCCGATTTTGCCGGGAAAGTTCGCCGCCGGTCGTCGGAATATGCCCGCGAGCACCCGAGCGGCAACGGCCGCA
>CADBQL010000342.1 GCA_902796815.1 uncultured Coriobacteriaceae bacterium
GCGACCGTGCGTGCGGTCGATGCCTATCTGGACGAGCTTTTTGCTGGTGAAATCGATGGCGGCGGTGAGGTTGGCGAAAAGCCTGACCATGATGCGAAAGCAGCCGCCGGGAGCGCGCTTGCGACAGAGGGCGATTCTGCGAACAAAGTTGACGCTGCGGACGCACATGCGTCTAGCGGCGCAAGCGAATCGGCCGCCGCAGGCCATCCTCGCGTCGATGCGCAGCCCCGACCGCGCACCCGTATCGGCATCCACTGCCATAATGACAGCGGTTGTGCTGTTGCGAATACGCTTGCAGCCGTGCGAGCTGGGGCGATGCAGGTGCAGGGCACGATAAACGGCTACGGCGAGCGGGTCGGAAACGCCGATTTGCTCACGGTCATTGCCGACCTCGAGCTCAAGATGGGATATGTTTGCGTTGGCGCCGATCGATTGCGCCAGCTTACGAGTGTGGCAGGTTACGTTGCAGAAATCTGCAACTTTTCGGTTTGGGCGCATGCGCCGTATGTTGGCAGCTCGGCATTCGCTCACAAAGGCGGCTTGCATGCGAGCGCGATTTCGCGTTTCGAGCGAGCTTACGAGCATGTCGATCCTGATGCCGTGGGCAATTCGGCTCGCATGGTCGTAAGCGAACTCGCCGGAAAAGCTTCGCTTTTGGCTAAGGCCGCCTCGCTCGGTTACAATCTGGCGGACGAGCCCGAGCAGGTTCAGAAAATTCTTGATCAGGTCAAACTGCAAGAGGCTCAAGGCCATTCGTATGAGGTGGCCGACGGATCGCTTTCGCTGCTCATCCTGCGTAGCCTGGGGCGCTATGAGCCGTATTTCACGCTCGAGAGTTTCCGCGTCATCGTCGACGATCGTGAGGACACGGGCGCGCATGCCAAGGACGCGCAATCTGAGGCGACCATCAAAATTCACGTTGGCGATAAGCGCTATGTGGCAACCGGTGAGGGCGTCGGTCCGGTCGGTGCCCTCGACAATGCCCTGCGTATGGCGCTTGCGGAATCGTATCCGCAGGTCAATGACATGGAGCTAATCGACTTCAAGGTGCGCTTGCTCGATGAGAGCACGGGCACGAACGCCATCACCCGCGTTGTGATCACCTCGCGAGACGGCGAGGGCGAATGGGGCACCATAGGCGTTTCCGAAAACATCATCGAAGCATCGTGGAACGCGCTCGTCGAATCCTTCGAGTACGGCCTTATGAGGATTGGAGCATAGGGATGGAAAAACTGCGCACGCCAGATGTTGAGGTGTTGCTCGATGTGCTCGCCGCCATGGACGACAAGGACACCCTGTTTGCTCTGCTCGAAGACATGTTTACTATCAGGGAGATTCGCGAAAGCTCTCAACGACTCGCCGTTGCGCGCCTGCTCGATCAAGGGCGTTCGTATGCCCAGATTGCCGAGGCGACCGGCGCATCCGCAACGACCATTGCGCGCGTTTCCAAATGCCTTGGCTATGGTTCGGGTGGCTACCGGGCGGCACTCGACGCGCTCGATGCACTTGGCGCGGATGATGCGGCGGACGTTGGTGGCGTAGTCGACTAGCGGGTACTATTCATAGGGGTCCGCACGTCCCTCAAAACCCCAGGCGAGAAGGCACGTCGGCTTGTCCTCGTATTTTTTGAGTGATTAAATTTGTGTCTGCAGAATCGCCGACGACGCGCCTTCACCTGGGGTTTTGCTTCGGAATCCCTCTTACACAGTGAACAGTAACGGCTAGCGGTTCACCTGATTGATGCGGAAGATACTGTTCGTTCAAAAAACGTGCGCGTACATACTATAATGAGGTCATGACAGTAGTTGGCCTCATATCCGATACGCATGGGTATCTGCACGAGCAGGCTTATGCGGCGCTTGCGGATTGCGATTTCATCATCCACGCGGGTGATATTTGCAATCCGGCGGTCTTGCGCGAGCTCAAAACGCTTGCGCCAGTTTCGGCTGTGCTCGGGAACAACGACTATAACGAATACGGTTCTGAGGTTGGGCGTTTCGCTCGCCCGATCGTGGACGGCGTGCGGTTCTTGGTGGCGCATTTTCCGCGCGACGTGCGCATTTCTGACTTTGGAAACGGTTGCTTGAAGCCAGGCGACCCCATACCCGATATCTGCGTTCATGGCCATACGCATCTGCCGCGCCTCGAGTACGGCAAGGAAGCGCGCCCGGCGAGCTACATCGTGAATCCCGGCTCGGCATCGTATCCGCGTGGCGGTTTCCCCCGCTCAGTTGGCAAGGTCATCATCGTCAATTCGCTCGTGCGTGGCATTCGCATTGAGTCTCTGGACGGCGAAACCCTCATGTCAGTCGGCGACCTCGCCTAATACGCCTCCCGCTCGCACGCTATAAATGAGTCGCGCCCCAGGGGCAAAACTCATTTGGGCGAGTCGCTCCCTTCAGGGGCGTGACTCATTCGGGATGCGGGTACAAGGGTGCGGACGTTGGCCTATAATGGGGCGCAAACAAC
>CADBQL010000343.1 GCA_902796815.1 uncultured Coriobacteriaceae bacterium
CTAATCCTCAAGCCAGGCATTGGCCTCAGCTTCGGTGATGGGATGGATATCCTCACCTGAATTGTAAGGGCTGTCTATGCCACCGATACCCCACAGGAAGTACAAACCTCCCTTGGTCTTGTACAGGGTCTCTTCGTATCCAGCAGGGTCTCCGTAATAACTATAGGCGCGGTTACCCAGGGCCTCAGCCTTGCTGGTGTCATAGATATGCCTCTTACCGCCGAACATCGTTGTCTTGCGCATACTTCCTCCTAGAAACCGCCACATTACAGAGCATGCTTTCGCATGTTATTTACACTATAACCCATTCGTTATAATCGCGCGAGCTGAATCGCGACGGCGATTACACGAGCGGCAATGTTCGTTACCGCCTGCGGCTCATTGTATACTACTCTCAAACGCATAACGTGGCGAGGAGGCGTATATG
Source organism: uncultured Coriobacteriaceae bacterium (assembly GCA_902796815.1). Lineage (GTDB taxonomy): Bacteria > Actinomycetota > Coriobacteriia > Coriobacteriales > Eggerthellaceae > UBA9715. The sequence goes on from CADBQL010000343.1 coordinate 428, forward strand.
GACTGGCAGGAAGTACTCGAAAAAGCACGCGGCGGAATGGGGCCATGCAAGGCGTGCCCCATCTGCGACGGCCGCGCGTGCAAGAACACGATTCCCGGCCCGGGAGCCAAAGGGCGCGGAGACGTGGCCATCCGCAACTATGCAGCCTGGCAGGAAATCCGCGTGAACATGGACACCCTGCATGAAAACGAGCCGATCAGCACGCAGCTCGAGCTTTTTGGCCGCACGTTCTCACTGCCCGTGTTCGCAGGACCGGTCGGCGCTGTGAAACTGCATTACGGCGACCGCTACAGCGACGCCGAATACAACGACATACTTGTGCCCGCCTGCGCCGACGCGGGCATCGCCGCCTTCGTCGGAGACGGCGTAGATGCTACGGTGCTGCAAGCCGGCACCGCCGCCATCGGCCGGTCGGGAGGTGCGGGCGTACCCACCATCAAACCATGGGACGTCGAGACAGTTCGCGAAAAGATGCAACTCGCACGCGACTGTGGGGCTTTCGCCATCGCGATGGACATCGACGCGGCGGGACTTCCCTTCCTGCAGAACCGCACGCCCCCAGCCGGCAGCAAATCAGCTGATGAGCTTCGCGAGATCATCGAAGCCGCACGTGTGCCCTTCGTAGTAAAAGGTGTCATGACGCCTCGCGCCGCGCTGAAGGCGGCTGAAGCCGGAGCCGCCGGCATCGTGGTCTCGAATCATGGCGGCCGCGTGCTCGACGGCACTCCTGCAACAGCTGAAGTCCTACCGTCAATCGTGCACGAAATCGGAAATGACCTCGCCATCTTGGTAGACGGTGGCATCCGCTCGGGCCTCGACGTCTTCAAGGCGCTCGCGCTCGGAGCCCACGCCGTCATTATGGCGCGCCCGTTCGTAACCGCCGTCTACGGAGCGCAAGCAGCAGGCGTATCCGCACTCATCGCCAAGCTGCAAGCAGAACTGGCAGATACCATGCGCATGACCGGTGCCAGCTCATTAGCCGACATCGATGTAAGTCGTATTTGGCTGCGATAAAACAACGTGTAGATAAGTAGAAGAAAATGATCTGCGGGGTGTTCTTGCAAAAGAGTCGCAGGAACACCCTGCGACTCTTTTTCCGTTTCTCATGAGACGGAGCGCACATGCGAGATCCAAATGCTCAGGCGTCCTCTAGAGTATGTCGGCAACCTCGTAGATCAGACGCTCGCTCTTTTCCCACCCCAGGCAGGCGTCGGTAATCGACTTGCCGTACACGCCACCACCAACTGGCTGGTTACCGTCTTCGATGTAGCTTTCGACCATAAAGCCCTTTACGAGCCGCGCCAAGTCAGGGTTATACCGGCACGAGTGCAGAACTTCTTTCATAATGCGCGGTTGCTCGAAGGGGTTCTTGCCGCTGTTCGAATGATTGCAGTCTACGATGAGCGCCGGGTTCTTTAAATCCCATTGTTCGTAAAGCGAGGCGAGATAGAGCAGCGTCTCGTAATGATAGTTCGGATGCGTCACACCTTGGCGGTTCACATATCCGCGCAGAATCGCATGGGCGTACGGATTGCCGTACGAATGGCCCTCCCACCCGCGGTATATGAAATCGTGCTCGTGCTGGGCAGCCATGATGGCATTCATCATCACGGTCAGATCGCCGCTCGTCGGATTCTTCATGCCCACGGGGCAGCCCACGGCGCTCGCCGTCAAGCGATGCTGCTGATCCTCGACGCTGCGCGCGCCTACCGCGTTGTAGCCGAGCAAGTCGTCCAGGTACTTGTAGTTCTCGGGGTACAGCATCTCGTCCGCGCAAACGAATCCCGTCTCCTTTACGGCGCGCATATGTAGCTCACGCGTCGCGATGATGCCCTTGAACAGGTCGGGGCTTGCATTGGGGTCGGGTTGGTGCACGAGGCCCTTGTAGCCGTCGCCGGTCGTGCGCGGCTTGTTCGTGTAGACGCGCGGCACGATCAACAGCTTGTCGGCAACTTTTTCCTGCACCGGCGCGAGCCGCGAGATGTAATCGATCACGCTGTCTTCCCGATCTGCCGAGCAAGGGCCGATAATCAGCACAAGCTTGTCGCTTTTTCCCTCGAAGATCGCCTTCAGCTCTGCCGTGCGTCGCTCAACCGCATCCGACATCTCGCCTGTCAGCGGATACATCTCCTTGACCTCCATCGGGATAGGGAGCTTGCGCCTAAAATCCATGTTCATCATATTCATACTGTCGGCCTCCTCGGCTCATCGAAATATGCGCCGTCCTCGTTGGCAGTGCCAACTGAACGGGAGTTTCCTTTTTACCCAACCTTATAGCATGCAGTCGGCCGTCGAATAGCGGCCAACCACCTTGACCATCGGACATACGCCCTTCAAAGCCGAAACCATGCGTTGTCCGCTTTCAGAAGAATCGTCGCCTTCCGCCTCGACGTAGAAATAATAATGCCAGGGAAGGTCTTTCATGGGATGCGAACGCAACACCCGCATGTTGAAACCATAGGCGCCGATGACGTTGATAGCCTTGGCCAAGCCGCCAGCTTCGTCTTTTACGGTAAACATCAGAATGAACGCGCCTGCGTCATTCGCGCCTTCCGAGGCGCCCTCGACGCGAGAGAACACAGCGAATCGAGTCGTATTCGACCGGTCCTCGTTAATATCATGGTCGAGAATTTCCATGCCGTACAGCGAAGCCGTCTCGTCGCTGGCGATTGCCGCTACCGTCGGATCGCCTGCCTCGGCAACTTGTTGCGCAGCGACGGCCGTATTCGCAGCACTTCGAGCCTCGAAGTCGTGCGCCCGAATGTAGGCATGGCATTGCGCAAGCGCCTGTGGATGGCTGATGACGCTGCGTACTCCTTCCAGCGTAGCTCCGGGCACGCCAAGCAGATTCTGCGCAACGGCAAGATCGTACATGCCGTTGACGTGAAGCGACCCCGAAAACATCAAATCGAGCACCTGCCCCACCTCACCGGTGCGGCTGTTTTCCACTGGCAAGACGGCCATGTCGCATGCGCCCGACTCAACTGCGCTGTAGGCCTCTTCGAAGGATTGGCACGACTCCAAAATCCCATCGGGAAATATACGCGTAGCGGCGATGTGGGCGAACGCGCCTTCTACACCGCAGTAGGCGACACGCAGGCCTTCCATCAGGCGATGCTGCCAAAGCTTGCTGACGTCCATCGTATCTTGAAGGAACCGGACGTAGAACGAGCGCATCTGCTCGTCTTCGACAAACGCACTGCATCGTGCTATGACGCGCGCCTCTTGCTTCTTGTCCTCGATGGGAATGCCGCGTTCGCGCTTGTAGGCCGCCACCGCGCGCACCGCCTCCATGCGCCGCACGAACAACGCCGCCATTTGCTCGTCAACTGTCGCGATCTCTTCCCTCGCCTCATTCAGATCCATACCGCTCACCTCGCTGTTCTTTCCATCCAAAAAAACCGGCCCTGTCCGAAGAACAGGGCCGGTTTGCTTACCAACAAATCGCACCGATTACATCCGGACAGGTCTCGGGTCTCGAACGCTAAAGTAGAAAGCGTCGGAAAAGTCGCCGAACGCAAACGTAAAGGAAGTAGCAGCGACGATACGGCGAATCATGTCGTTGGCCTCCTTCCGTTTCCGAATGCAATGCGGGCATTATACTACAACAATCCTGATTTGCCAGAAATGAATGAGGACGATTAAGCGTTCTAGCGTTACTGCTCGCAGGAATCCGCACGTCCCGCAAAACCCCAGGTGAGAACGCGCATCGACTTGTCCTCGTAGCTTTAGAACAATTTAAGTTTGTGTCTGCGGAATCGTCGATGTCGCGCCCTCACCTGGGGTTTTGCTTTGGAATCTCTCTAGCACAGTGAACTGTAGCGTTCTAGCGACGCACACCCCTCAGCGCCCGTGGGGCGAAGGCTTGTACGGGCACGTTAACGTTGACACCGAGAATCGTCTTGGCCAGCCAAAGGAAGAACAAGAGCACCAAGACGGGAATGACGCACGATGTGACTATCATGACCGCAAGCGTCTCGATGAAGCTGTTGAGGGTCTCTTGAGCCTGGGCAGTCGCCTGCTCAGCTGCGCCCGAAACGCCCGAGGGAATCGATTCCACGAATTCTATGAGATTGAATCCGCCGCCTTCGTCCGCGGCATTGCCCTCTGTTTCGGCGCCTGCAGACGACGAGCCGACAGTTGCGACATCGTCAGAAGCAGAGCCTTCGGACGCAACGCTCGCAGCTGACGACGCCGCTTCTTCGGCTGTCGCGAGCACCGCCTCCGTAGATTCCCGATGCGCAGCGTCAATCGCGTCGGCCACGAGCACGCTCGCCGGAACCACGAGCGCGATGGCAATGCCGAACAAAGCAAGCCGCGTCGCCCCCTCCAAAAACATCATGCGATAGCGCAAACCGCGCCCCGTGAGCAGGGCGGAGACGAGCACCATCAGGCACGCGATGGGAACGAGCACCTTGAACGCGGCAAAACCCATAACAGTGAGCAGGTATTTCTCCAGGTAAATCGCACCTATTACGATGGCGAAATCGGAGCCTATGTCGAGCAGCTTCTCGGCAATGGGCGTTCCCACATCGCCGGGCAAAAGCGTGATGGCCGCCGACGTTCCAGTCGACCCACCGACGAGCCCCATCACCGTGTCGCGCTTGGCGTCGAGCGATGCAATCGTGTCAGCATATGTCTCCGGCGAACTCGCCCACGCGCCTATCACGAAAAACGATAGTAGCGCCACAACGATGGCCACGCCCGCCGTGATGAGACGACCACGCTGGCTGTCGGGGAAAACATCGCTTGCAAGCGACACGAGCGAAACGCGCACGAAATCCTGCTGCTGCTCCTTCTCACTCAGCGTCTCAGTAGTTTCGTGAAGCATGTTGTCCTGCTGATGCGCCATTGCCTGCCCCCTTGATCGGACGTTGGTCGTCGAGCTTATCTATGCCGTTATGAAAAACTCGGCGGTCCATGGTATGACCCGTATCCTACACAATTTGGTGCATACCGTCGAATGCCGCAACCCAAACCACCGTGAAAGACAGCCTCCCCGCGAGGCGTCCAAAATATGCGGCAGGCAACCCTGCGGGGCCGTGTCGCGCTCGATTTTCGCACACAAAAAAATTCACAATTCACGTTTTCCCAGGTCGCGAAAATTGTGAAG
>CADBQL010000344.1 GCA_902796815.1 uncultured Coriobacteriaceae bacterium
CGAAAGGCGGTCGATGGGCGTTTCGCGCATGAGCGCGTCCATGGCGTCGACCGTGGCCATCTTGATATCGACATTCGAGAAAATCTCGAGCCGTTTTGGCTCCGGCACAAGTAAATCTTCCATAGACATACAAGCCCCCTCAGCTCGATGTACGCAAGAAGTAACTATAGCACTTATCCATATCATGGCCCACCGTCGAAATAACTGGACGGTTGTGCATCGGACTGGCAACGACTGCCACCTCTGTATCGCAGGGCGTTTCTGCGACACATTCGCGGATGTGTCTCATGCGGGCATGCTGTAGGTGTAACGTGCTCTGAAAGGGAGGGGGATCGATTATGGCTCGTTGCATGTATTGCTGTCATTGTGGAAACTGCGGCCCGAACTCGGGCGGTGGCGGCGCGCTCAATCCGCAGGGCTGGTGCATTTTCTGCAAATACCAAAACGAATCCGATGCTGTCACATGTGCGAAGTGCGGAAAGCTGCTTCCAGTGGTTGCTGGCGTTAAGCTAGCGGCTAGACATCGTCCCAAAACGTCCTGACGATTCGATTTTACGCGAGTTTACGCATACGCAACCGCATGCGGCCAGAAGGGTTTCCTTCTGGCCGCATCGTTTCGGTCGGAAAAGGATCGGGGCTCTTGATACGCTCGAAGACGAATCGAGCATAAGGTATTCGTGCGTGACACATCGGCCATTGTGTCTCATGCATTGGACGGAAATGGGGCGGTTGTCAAATGCGTTCGACACAATCTAACTATTGGCTTAAACCCCTGCTTTAACCAGCGATTTCTTGTCCATATACTCGACTCATAGACAAGCGGAGAGGCTGCGTGCCAACGGTTTCGAAAAGGCTCGGAACACTCCGCACGAGTGATGCAAGCAAGACTTGCCGAATGGAGGGGAAATGACTACTGAGGCCAAAAGGGCCGAAATCAACCAGACCGGCAGGGCGTGGGTTGTCGCTATCGTGGCGATTATCGCGTCGATTTTGATTTCGGTGAACAACAACAAGCTGCCGGCAACGGCATCGCTGGTGCTGCCGGCGCTCGGAATTGACACATCGCAACTGAGTTTCCTCATGTCGTTGAACGGCTACGTCGGATTCGTGCTCGCGTTCGTCGCAGCGACGATCATCATGAAATTCGGCTCCAAGAACGCGACGCTCATGGTGCTCATCTGTGCGACGGTCGGAGCAGTCATCAGCGCTTTCGCGCCGACCTATGACCTGCTCATGGTAGGTCGACTCATCGAGGGCGTTGGCTACGCATGCATCGGGACGGTTATTCCGGTGCTGTTCAGCGAGTGGTTCCCGCCGAACAAGCGCGGGCTTCCGATGGGCGTCTTCAGCGTATGGGTCCCGCTTGGATCGATGTTCATCATGGCAACGTCCGGCTTTTTCTTCAACGTTGCTGATCCAGCCACCTACCATAACGTGTTCTGGTTCGTCGTTGCTCTGCTCGTTGTCGTCGTGGTCGTCTGGATCATCGCCGTACGCAATCCCGAGCACTCCTACCTGGCCGAAGAGACCGATCCGAATGCGCCCAAGCCCAAGGTATCGGAAGGCTTTAAGAGCTTGAGCTGCTGGGTTGCCATGATCGCGTTCGCCGCGTTCTCGCTGGGCACTGCTTGCGTCATGAATTTCGAGACGCTGTACATGGTGCAGACCATGGGCATGGACCAAGCAGGCGCTAATGGCATGCTCAACATTGCCAACATCGCGGTCGTCATCGGCGGCGTGGGAATCGGCTTTGTCATGAACAAGGTCACGTCGAATTCGGGGCGCCTGGCCATTCTCGCCGTAAGCGCGCTCGTGCTCGGAGGCAGCTTCGCGCTTGCCTATACCGTCAGTGGCGAAATGCTCACGCCGTGGCTGATTGTATTCGGTCTGTCCAACGGTGTCGTACCAGCTATCTTCTTCACGATGGTTGCCGAGATCGCTCCGCGCCCCGACCTCGCAAGCGTATCCTCTACGCTCATGAGTTTGGGCCAGTGCGTCGGTGGCATCCTGTTCGGTGTCGTGGGTGCCGTTGTCGCGAGCGGCTGGGGCGCAGCGACCGGCATCCTGGCTGCCGCGGGCATCGTGCTCTTCCTTGGATCGTTGGGGCTGCTCATCATCCTACGGGCACGCGATAAGAAGATGCAGGTCGCATAGGACGAGCAGCGCCAATTACCAAAGGCACTATCCGGCGCTTGCGAGTGACGCCGGTTGTCAAAAGAGGGAAACCAAGCAAAACCGAGAGAAAACCGAGAGAGGAAAGGAATCGAGATTATGGAATTCAAAAACGACCTCGGCAAACCGTGGAAGTTCGAAGATGGGGACTTCACCGTGTACCGTTCGTCCGTCTGGTCGCCTCCGGGATGCCACCCGGTAGGGTGTGGGATCAAGGTGTATGTCGACAAGGACGGAAAGCTCGACCACATCGAAGGCGACGAGAATGATCCCATCACCGGTGGCCGCCTGTGCCCGAGATGCGTAGCGCTGAAGGATTACGTCTACAATCCGCACCGCGTCGTCTATCCGATGAAGCGCGATCATGACAAGCTCGGCCAAGCCGACGCTTGGGAGCGCATCAGCTGGGATGAGGCTATCGACACTATCATGAACAAGTGGGCCGAAATCACGGCCAAGTACGGTCGCAAGACCATGGCCATCCACGTTGGCACCGGCCGCGACGGCATGCTCAGCCAGGACTTCCAGCTTTCGATTTTCCGTACGCCGAACCTGGCCTACACGCAGTCGGGCTATGCATGCTACCAGCCGCGCCTCATGAGCTCACAGATGGTGCTCGGCGCGCTGTATCCCGAGCTCGACTACGCCGGTGGTCTGCCCGGCGGCTACGACGATCCCGAATACCAGGTGCCCGAGCTCATGGTTCTGTGGGGCAAAGCGCCGCTCGAGTCGAACCCTGACGGTTTCTTCGGCCACAGCGTCATCGACCTGATGAAGCGCGGAGCCAGGCTTTTCTCCGTCGATCCGCGCGTGAACTGGCTCAGCACGCATTCCGAATTGCACCTGCGTCTGCGCAACGGCACCGACGCGGCGCTTGCCATGGCTTGCTGCAACATCATCATCTCCGAAGGCCTCTACGATGCCGATTGGATCGAGAGGTGGACGTACGGCTTCGACGAGTTCAAGGAGCGCGTGTGCGCCCTGAGTCCCGAGAAAGCCGCCGAGATCTGCGAGGTGCCGGTCGAGGACATCTACACGTTCGCCCGCGCCTACGCCGCCGCGAGCCCTGCGTCCATCGCCTGGGGCCTCGCGTTCGACCAGAACACGAACGGCATGCAGGCC
>CADBQL010000345.1 GCA_902796815.1 uncultured Coriobacteriaceae bacterium
ACGCTGCGTTCGCTTGCGTTAGAGGTGATTTCTCCCAACTGGTAATACATTTCGTAAAGCTCGCGGTTGTCGCCGGGGATGTACCAGGAAACACCCGAAGCTCGCTCGATGTTGGCGCTGTTATGTGCGATTAGGCGTCCGATTTCTGCTTTGAGTGCGGCTGCCTCGTCGGGAAACAGGCTCGATACTTGGTCGGCGAAATCGGTCAGGTCGATCAGGTCGTATCCCGACGCGCGTTTTCCTGCGGCTGAGAGGCCGAATGCCTTAGAAAAGCGTCGAGCCCGACTGATATCTCCATAGCCATCGTTAGCGAGCGAGTCTGTCATGGCTGTAAGCAAATCGTCGAGCGCGGTAATGGTGCTACCGGCTTTCGACAAATCCAGACACGAAAGCGTCACGTCTGGGTTCGAGAAGGCACTAGCTGTTTTTTTGTAGTGCTCAGCATAGAGCTCGACGATCGAGTTGCACACGGTGAGCGCATCGTCGGTGTTGGCGAGCGTGCGGAGAAACGCGTAGTCCCAACCGTCTCCCGGTTCCACTTCTTCGGATGCCACGAGGTAGCCCGCATAGTCCTTCCACAGCGCGGCATTTTCCATCGAGCCCATGAGGCAGGCATCGAAACCAACCCAGTCGAGCTTTTTCTTCGTTTCAATCGCGTAGGGGCTCGACTCCATGGCTTGACGCAGCTCTTGCAGGAGCAACCCGTCTCCGACGTTGAGTTCATCGTTGCCGAATCCCCAGAGTGGTCCGCCGCCGTGGTCCCAAAAAACGAGAGCATTGTGTTTTGCCGGATAATTCTCGTTGCAGTAGTTGATGAAGGCCGAAAGCGTTTCGGGTGCACCCATGCTTACATTGGTTTGGGTTTGCGCTACGACACGATTCTCTGCGGGTCGCGACAAGTCGAGGACGCTATTGCAGCCAGCGGGCACTTTCGAGTGCCAGAGCTTAGAGCCGCCTGCATAGACAATGACGTTTACCTGCGAGAAATCAACGCCGGATTCGAGCATTTCCTTCAAATCGTCGGTTGCGGCGGCATATGAGCTTTCGAGGTTCGAGCCGACCATGTAGATCATTAAGGTGTAGCGCTTGCTCATCGGGGCAGCTTGTGCGCTGGAATGCAGTGCCGCATCAGCCTTGCCGACCTCGAGCGTCTTGTTGCTGAGGGCCTCTGCATATGAGTCGGCGCGCTCGATTGCCGACTCGCTTACGTGACGTGTTACTGATTCGGGCGAAGATGGCGCGGAGGAAGCCGCCGGAGTTGGGGCGGATGCCGCACTGGGTGTGGTTTGCGAGCGTTCATCCGATTGGCAGGAGGTCATGCAGGAGAGCGCTAAGATGCATGCGACTGCAAAGGCAAGCAACGACCAAATCGGAAAGGCGGTGCCTTTCGAGTACGCGTTTCTTGCGAGCTTTCTCATTATTCTGCTCAAAAGAGATTGCCCCTTTCTGTTTGAGCAGCAAAATGCTCCCCGTTTTCTCTCCTTATGATAGATGCTTAGCGTTCTGGGGTCATCTATCCGTAACTGGTTTTTCGAAAACAGAATACACTATCTCCTATTGTTATCATCGTTGTTTCAGGTCGTCGTGCTCGTGATGGGTTGCGCCCCAGGGAGATGAGTCGCGCCCCAGGGGAGAAACTCATCATGAGTCGCGCCCCAGGGGCGAAACTCATTTCTTTTGGGAGTTGTGCAACACTTGCATTCGTGATTCCTTGGGATAATAACGACAAGGCGATGGCTGTGCGAATCGATGGGGCCGAGATGCTCTGTCGCATGGCCAACAGGGAGGAAAAGCAATGATCGTGGACTACAGGGGAAGTCGATTCGACAACCCGGATAAGGGGCGAGAGTGGCACACGGCGTTTTACTATCTTGCTGAGCACCTGAAAGACTTGACGGACAAAGAGGTTAACCACAAGAAGCTCTATGCGTTCGTATGCACACAGGGGTCTTTTGTGAACCACGATAACCCGAAGATTCGCAAGGATTACGCGAGCGTGCTTTCGAGGTTGATGCATTCGAAGGGATATGCGTCAGAAATGTGCTTGCGTTATTTGGAGAACGCTCGCGTCTTCGATGAGGCGGCGCAGGATCTGTGCTCGATTATCGTCAGGAAAAAGAACTGGACCGACGAGGAGCTGAGCGCGTACTGGGTTCACGAGTGCTGGCCAGACGTGTGGCATGGGCTGGTGAACGAGAAGATGGAGTGGCGTGGGACGCTCGACTTCGCGCGAATAGAGCAGGAGGCCAAATATGTCTTTGGCACCCTCGATTCGAAGCGGGGCCAAGATGGTATAGGCGCCATGACTCCCGCCAAGCAATTGTCGGCGATGTTCAGGTTCATTTCCTTCGGCGAGCTCGATGCGCCTGCGGACTTGGATTACGGGAAAACCCTTGAGTCCGATGACGAAGGTGATCGCGGGCAAGGCGAGCCCGCAAGCGCGTGCCTGGTTGGTTATGAAGATGCGGAGTGCTTGTTTGCCAAGGCAATGTACATACTGCCGACGAACCGGCCTTTCACCATAGGAAGAAAGACCGACAGCGATGCTATCAAGTCGAATCGGGCGATAGGAAGAGAGCACGGCTGCGTGTTTCGCTTAAACCAGGTTTGGTACTACGAAGACAGGAAGTCGGTGAACGGGAGCGCTATCATCCGAAACGGCGTGAGGGCTGAATACCGTTCGCAGGACGAGTTTTTGCGCGTCGAGCTCCAACCTGGCGACATAATCGAGATAGCCAAGTCTAGTTATTATCGGTTCGGCTTCTATTCGGGCCATCCCGTTCTTCCGTGCTAAGCCGCGTTGAATGTGAGTGCTGTGCGCAAGCGCATCCGGGGAATTGCGTTTTTCAAATGATGGAGGCTCAAATGTCAAGTGTACGAGTTGACGCAGATGCGATGCAGCGCAGGGCAGACCAGCTCTACGACGAGGCGCGGAACGTCGGTGCAGTCATGGAGGGACTCAAAGAATTGTCCGCACGGTTGCATACCGAATGGGAAGGAGAGGAAAGCAGTTCGTTTTCCGAATGGTATTACGGCGAGTTTCGCCCGAACTTGATTGATGGGCAGGCGACTATCGGAAGGTTTGCGGAGGTCATTTTTGGTTGCGCACAGGAAATCTCTGATGAGAACATGTGTCGTGACTCAGGTGATTAAACAGAATAGCAATGTGTTTTCCAAGATTGGAGGGTAAGCGCGCGCCTGATGCGCTACCGTGAGGCAGACATCCTCCCATCCGCCTTTTCGTCTGCCCGCGGCAATGACGCGCGCTCACTCTCCAATCTTGGAAACGGGAAAGGGTTCAATTCTTTTCCTGGAAATGAGCCGCGATTAGAAGGTTTTCTCATTGTCGACTTGTCGTCGTATTCAATTATGTGAACAAAACCGTGAACATAATAATCGCCGGATAGGTGTTGCGCAACACCTATCCGGCGATTATTGCGCCATACTATATCCAAACGAGTGCGTTTAAGGCGCAATTGCGCCCGTGCACGCAAGTTGGGGATTTAAGTTATGAGGAAAGAGGAATCATGAGATTCACAAAACGTAGGGGATTACTTGCGGCGCTCTTGCTGACGGTAGCGATAATGCTGCTCATGGCAGGGTGTGCATCAAGCGAATCTAGCTCAAGCGCTGCTGCAAGCGAGAAGTCAGCGAGCACGGAGACAAGCGCTGCTGCCGAGAGCGCGGAGGTGAGCGCCAACGCGAGCGAGCTGGCAATCGAACAGGAAGCGGCGAGCTCAAGTTCGGCGGACACGGCTGCTTTTTCGGGCGAATCCATTCCTGCTCTTAAGCTGAAGCAGTCGCAGCTGGGTGGTTTTAACCCTGTCAACAACTTTACTGAGCCTAAGGAGATGTCCGCGGCGGAAGTCGAAAAGGCCGAGCGTGCAATCCGGGCGTACACTCCTCCGACGCAAGAGTCGCTGATCAAGAACAACGCCAAGACGTTTTATTACAGGAACCAGCTCAAGGACCAGCCTGCTTTGCTATACGAAGCTATCGGTGCATTGCTCGAAGACCCAACAACTGATGAGTACATGGTTGCCGTGACGGTTGGCAAAGCCGAAGAAGAGCAGCTTGCCAAAGACTATTTCAAGGCTGTCTTCTCATACCAATACGACCATCCGGAATGCTTCTGGATGTACAATGATTTGGAAGTTACAGTCGAAGCTGGTTATGATCCAACGGAAGGAAAGCTCTACATAGCTCTTGACAAGCCGTACAAGAAATACGAGAAGGAAATGACCGCGTTCAACGATGCGGTCGATGGCATCCTTAATGACATTGACCCGAATGCATCGGATGCCGAAAAAGCCCTTGCCATTCATGACAAGCTGCTCGAGATGGTCAAGTACGATTACGAGATTGGCGCTCCCGATAACATGTCGAACGATCTTGCTCATACGGCTTACGGAGCTCTTGTCGTTAACGGCAACGGCGATGCAAATACTGCCGTTTGCGATGGCATTTCGCTTGCTTATGAGTATCTCCTTCAGCAGGTCGGAATCGAGGCGGCAGTAATCGTCGGCGAGGCGGGCAATACAGCAGAAGATGCTGGACCGCATGCGTGGAATATCGTGAAGCTTGACGGCGAGTGGTACGAAGTGGATCTCACATGGAATATCGGCCAGTATGAATGGAGAGCTGAACTCGATAAATACAAAGTAGACAATCCTAATGATGAGTTAGTACCGCTGCTCGAAGAGGCGCTTTACGATGAAGCGTTCTTCGATCTCATTACCCATTATCTGTACAATGTTACTACTGCGGCTATCACCGATTACGTCCCTGGAGATGAATACGTTTATGTTTATCCGGATGGACGCGGATTCGCTCCGCTGGAGAAGAGTGTTCACATCAGGGCTAGCGAGCTGGATGACTACGAGATTTTCGACGAAATCATAATGACGGCGCCGACCGCTACTGGAACTCAGTACGCTCACAAATAATAGCTGCGTTACCACAATGCGCTAGCGCGTAGGAGCGACTGTCAAAAAATAGCAGTTTGGGGAGACTCCCCAAACTGCTACTGCTGCATATAGGGAAAACGTCTTGCATTAACAGTCTCGATGCACGAAAGCATTATTAAGGCCCAAGGAAGGGGGGTCGGGAACGGTAATGCTCGGGGATTGTGGCTAGATCGTCGAATTTGGAGGTACGGATGCGCGTCGGGGCATCGCACCTGGGCTTCTCTACGGGTCGAGATGGTTGGCAATTATGCAACAACTGTGTATGTTTGGAAATTTGAGTGGGCGTTTCGGACTTTTCCGAACGCTGAATCGTGTTGTAAGTGGAAGCGAAATAACGCTGTTTCGCAAGAACTTCGGCCGCATGCGTAAGATGCGTGCGGACAATTGCGAGGAAAGGAACGAAAATGTCTGAAACAAAAAGCATGCGTAAGCCCATTTTGTATGTAACGTTGACCGTCTTCGCCGCAATCGTGCTCGTGGCTTGTTTCCAAATCAGCCAAGCCGTCGGCGTCACGGCGGGCGAACCCGAGTCGCAGATTGAAATGATCACCAAAGATCGCCTCAAGGACGTCCAAGGCCAAGATGATTACAAGGACATCGGAGGCTCTCTCAAGGATTACGTCAAAGTTTTCAAGTAGAGATAGGCGGCGCTCTGCGTCAACGCACGATTTCCAGATGAGCCATGCCTTTCGAGCATGGTTCATTCGTGCTTGAGGCGTCATTTGTTTTTTTCGCGCGAAGAGGGAGCGGAAGATTGCGCTATTAATTCTATCGATATGGTTTACTATCGACCTGTCTTTCGCAGTTAAGAACTGCCGCATTTCCATTATGAGCTGGGGATACGGCCTTCATTACTTGAAAATTCCCCGTCTCGCTACGGGATCTCTCGCGGGATCTCCACAACCGGCGCGATGTACTTGTTAAGCAGGGACTTTATATACGCGGTGCGCATCCACTTCGTGGGGCTTTCCCGACCGATCAGCGCGAACAGCTCGTCGGTGATCTCCGTGCGGTGGTCGAACAGCCACCAGTTGCCCCCGGCGCTGGTGCAGGAGACGGCGGCGGGGTCGTCGAGCATGGCGCGCGCGGAGCGGTGGAAGCCCGTCACGAGCTGCATGATCCTCGCGATGGCCAGC
>CADBQL010000346.1 GCA_902796815.1 uncultured Coriobacteriaceae bacterium
CGAAGTCGAGCGCGCCTATCATGTCGCCGATGAGCGAACCGTTTCCGCCCCAGACCATGTGCGCGAGCGGGGCATAAATGATGGGAACCCAGAGCGCGATGAACAGCGCGATTGCGCCGAACTTCATGCGCCCAGCCACAGCTCCCGTGATAATGGCACAGGTAATCATGCAAAACGCCATTTGGAAACCGATGTTGATAATCGTGGGATATGCGACGCCCTCGCCAACGTTGGCGGCCTCGTCGATCATTTCGTTGGCTGCCGAGAAGCATCCGAGCTGGTCGATTCCTCCAAAAAACGGAATCGATCCGTCGCCGCCGTAGGCGAAAGACCAACCGCAGGCAATCCACATCACGCCCACGATTCCGATGACGCTTATCACCATGATCATGGTGTTTACCACGTTCTTGCGTCGCGAAAGCCCTCCGTAGAAGAACGCGAGCCCTGGCGTCATCAGCAGCACGAGCATCGTGCACACCACCATGAATGCAGTCGAACCAGTGTCATACATACGAATCACCTTGCCTTTCGATATGACGATGCTTCGATTGTTCGAGAGGCTTGTTGCCGTCTCGTTTCGTGGCGGTTTTCGAAATCTCGCGTTAATGCGGGCGAAATACGCTTGCAACATCTGGAGAGGAACGCTCGCAGGGTCCAAAGCGGCCTTTCGCAAGAAACGGCCACTTGTCGGAGCTTCGGCAAAACCCTTTGTCACGTGCATGTTTCGTTTCAACAGGTTTAATTGTTTGGAAATGCTGCCCATCTAGACTGATAAACGGTTAACGAAACAAAGGAGGCACGAACATGTGCGGAATCGTGGGATATACCGGATCGAGGCCAGCTGCGCCAATTCTGCTCGACGGATTGGCAAAGCTCGAATACCGCGGATACGACTCGGCGGGCATCGCCGTCATGGAAGGGGAAACTCTTCAGGTCGTGCGGCGTAGGGGAAAGGTGGCAGAGCTGGCGCATACGGCGGGCCACTTCGATTTGGCGGGGACGTGCGGCATCGGGCACACGCGCTGGGCTACGCACGGGCGTCCTTCCGAGGCCAACGCGCACCCGCATACGTCATGCGCGGGTGACATCGCGGTGGTGCACAACGGAATCATCGAGAATTTCGCCGACTTGCGCGAGGAGCTCGAAGGACGTGGCCATGTTTTTAGAAGCGAAACCGACACCGAGGTCGTCGCACATCTCGTGGAAGAGGCCTACGAGGGGCTGGCGAAAACTTCATCTGCGAAGTCCGAGGCGAATGGCCTGGTCGAAGCCGTGCGCATTGCAAGCATGCGCCTTGTGGGGTCGTTTGGGCTAGCGATTGCGAGCTCGCGGGAACCGGGCGTCATCGCGGTCACGCGCAGGGACATGCCCATCATCGTGGGCGCGGCAGACGATGGGGTTTATGTGGCGTCTGACGCGATAGCCGTCATCGGCGCCACCCGCGACGTTGTGTTCCTGGAAGACGGGCAGCTTGCACGCCTGTCAGTTGAAGGTGTTGAGTATTTCGACGATCACGGCCGCCGCATCCTGCCCGAGGTCGTGCACATTTCCTGGGACATGGATGTGGCCGAAAAGGGCGGCTGGCCCGATTTCATGCTCAAGGAGATACACGAGCAGCCGCGCGTTATCCGCGACACGCTGGCAGGACGCCTGGTGGGAGGGCATCGGGAAATCGACGAGCTTGACATGACCTCCGAAGAGCTTAACCTTGTCGACCGCGTCTACGTGATTGCGTGTGGCACGAGCTACCATGCGGGACTCATCGCCAAGGAGATGATAGAGTGCTGGGCGCGCATTCCCTGCGAGGTCGAAGTGGCGAGTGAGTTTCGCTACCGAAACCCCATCATTACGCCTACGACGCTGGTGGTGGCCGTTTCGCAGTCGGGCGAAACGGCCGATACGCTGGCTGCCATCCGGGATGCGCGCATCAAGGGTGCGCGCGTGTTCGGCATTACGAACGTGCTGGGAAGCCCGGTGGCGCGCGAGTCTGACGGCGTTATCTATACGAAGGCGAACAAGGAAATAGCCGTCGCTTCCACTAAGAGTTTCTTAGGCCAGGTGGTGAGTCTGACGTTGCTGGCGCTTTTGCTCGCGCAGGCCAAGGGAAAGATGCGCATGAACCAGATTCGGCTCATTTTCCGAGAACTGGCGGATACCGCCGAACAGGTCGAGCGCATCTTGACCGATGCGTCGAGCATCGAGGAAGCGGCCCGCGCATGCGCGAACGCGACGAGCGCCCTGTTCGTCGGACGCGGCATGGGGGCTGCCATCGCGCGGGAAGGCGCGCTCAAGCTGAAGGAGATAAGCTATCTGCATGCCGAGGCCTATCCTGCGGGAGAGATGAAGCATGGTCCGATCGCGCTCATTGACGAGGGGTTTCCCGTTATAGCCATCGCTACCGAAAGCCCCGTTTATGACAAGGTGACCTCAAACCTCCAGGAAAGCAAGGCACGCGGGGCGATGGTCATTGCCATCGCCACTGAGGGCGACGAGGCCATTCGTGAGCATGCCGATCATGTCATTTACATCCCCAAGGTGCGCGATACCCTATCGCCCATTACGGCCAGCGTGCCGTTGCAGCTGCTCGCGCGCAGCATTGCCGTCATGCGAGGCTGCGATGTCGATCAGCCACGCAACCTCGCGAAATCGGTGACGGTGGAATAGTTCACCAGCCTTGCTAACACCGCCGGCGACTCCTATGTCGGAACGGACGGCCCGCTTTGCGGGCCGCCATTCGACTAA
>CADBQL010000347.1 GCA_902796815.1 uncultured Coriobacteriaceae bacterium
AGCCGCAAGCGAGCTGCGTGGATGCGATGCATATTTCTCGATTATCATACCGACCGATGACGAGCAGCTGTACCGCTCGCTTGGCATCAACGTCTGTTGTGAACCGCGTTACGATCAGCATCGTTACTATCAAGGGTAAAAATACGCAATGAGTAACGAGCCCCGCCCTTGGGGGTGTGGCTCGTAGTGTAATGAGTTTCGCCCCTGAGGCGAGACTCATTATGCCGTGCGAGGCGTGCTCCCCATGAGTTTCGCCCCTGGGGCGCGACTCATCGGGATATGTGAGCGCGAGGATGCGCGGCGAAGTACTCCTCCTGGATATGCGCGCGGTTCACATGCGTGTAAATCTGCGTGGTCGAGATGTCCGAGTGACCGAGGATTTCCTGGATAACGCGAAGGTCGGCACCGCCGGCGAGCATGTGCGTGGCGAACGAATGGCGAAGTGTGTGTGGATGGAGGTTTTCGACCCCGATGCCCACACCCGCTTTCGCCACGATTTTATGAATGGATTGGCGCGAAAGTCTGCCGCCTCGGGCGTTGAGAAAAACGGCTGCACAGTGTTGCGCGTTGGGCTTGGCAAACGCGGGGCGTCCTTCTTCAAGGTATATGCGCAGTGCTTCAAGCGCGTATCCCGAAATGGGCGCGATGCGCTCCTTGCTGCCTTTTCCCACGACGCGTAGAAACCCTTCCGAAAAGATGCAATCGGCAAGGTCGAGGCCTACACATTCGCTGACGCGCAGGCCACATCCGTAAAGTATCTCGAGAATAGCGCGATTGCGTAGCTCCGTGGGCGACGTTCCACCTATCAGGTCGAGCAAGCGGTTGATCTGTTCGATGGTGAGCACATCGGGCAATTTGTCGGGAGCTGCAGGTAATCTTACGGACGACGCAGGATTGTCCTTGGCATATCCTTCCGCGAGGCAGAATCGGCAAAACCCTTTGATTACCGAGATATGCCGATCGATGCTCGACGTCGCGTATTCCCGTTCAACCAAATCAGATTCGTATCCGATAATCGTGTCACGCTCGACGCGATCGCATTCGTGCACGCCGCATTCATCCAAAAACAGCGCATAATCGGCAAGATCAGCTCCATACGCTTCGATAGTCAAAGGCGAACTTCCGCGCTCGACGCGCAGATAGGAGAGGTATTCGTCTATGGCTTGCTGAATCTGCATGCCAGGATTGTACCCCATGAGTCGCGCCCCAGGGGCGAAACTCATTCGGCAACCCGACTGTCGCCTCACGATGAGCCGCGCCCCAGGAATGCGAATCGTTTTTGAAGCGGAAATCATCACAATGTGTGGCGTAGTGTGAAGGTTGGGATGGCGTAACACCCAGCTACCTTGTGGTATAGAGACTTCAGCACACTATATCTAGTTTCATGCTCTGATTTGCGTCACCGCCAACCCATATTTTGGGTCCGAAAATGTCGAAAAGTGTAAAAATGTGTTGCTAAGTGTGGGAGGGTGGGATAGAATGTCAATCACTTCGAAGAACCTGCGGAAGAGGCTGAGGAACGATAATGGATGAAACGAGGGCAACCGTTGATCTCATCGGTTCGTTTCGTTTCAAAATCGACGCAAAAGGTCGGGTATCGCTTCCAGCAAAATTTCGCAAAGTTCTCGCGGAGGACCTCGTTGTAGCGTGTTCTTTGACGGGCGACTACTTGCAGGTGTTCAGCGGGCAGGATAGCTTCAACGCATGGGTGGATCAGATTTTCGTCGATAAGTTCGGCGGCTTCAATACCACCAGCCGCGAGCAGCTCATGCTCAGGAGCGCCTTGAAGGGGCGGGCTTTTGAAGTGCAGACCGATTCGGCGGGCCGAATTTTGCTGCCAGCGGATTTGCGCGAAAGGGTCGGCATCCAGAAAGAAGTCGTCATCGTCGGCAATACCGACTACTTTGAGGTATGGAGCGCTGAGCGCTATAGCGAAGACGTCGATTCGATCGATCTTTCTTCGCTTTTGAGCTAGGCGTTCGCACCATGACAGACGAATATCGGCATATTCCGGTCCTGCTCGCCGAGTGCATCGAACAACTTCAACTCCAACCGCAGCATACGTTCGTTGACGCAACACTTGGCGGTGCAGGGCATTCTTTCGAAGTCGCCAGGCAACTGGGACCTGCAGGCACGCTCATCGGAATCGACCAGGACGATGCAGCTCATGCTGCGGCATCCAAACGCTTAAACACACTACCCGATGAGCAACGCCCCCGCATCGAACTGTTGCATGGAAATTTCGGAAACATGGATGAGCTGCTCTTGAGCTGCGAAATACCCGGCGTTGATGCGTTTTTGTTCGACCTGGGTGTTTCGTCTCCGCAACTCGACGTGAAGGCTCGCGGCTTCTCCTTCAAGGAGAACGGCCCTCTTGATATGCGGATGGATCCGAGTAAACAAACTCTAACCGCAGCAGAGATCATTAACACCTACAACGCAGCAGATCTCGCTCGGGTCATCCGTAAGTACTCCGACGAAAAGTGGGCAAGCCGCATCGCTGATTTCATCGTAAAGAGGCGTGCGGAGGCGCCCATTACGACAAGCGCCGAGCTGGTGGACATTATCAAGGCAGCGATTCCTGCCGCAAGCAGGCGTGCTGGCGGGCATCCGGCCAAGCGGACGTTCCAGGCTATCCGGATTGAAGTCAACTCGGAGCTGACCGTGCTCAAGGCAGGCCTTGAGGCCGCGGTTCGCTGGCTTAACCCAGGTGGCAGGCTCGTGGTGATATCGTACCATTCGCTTGAGGATCGCATTGTGAAAGATGTTATGACACGCGGCGCCAATCGGTGCACGTGTCCGCCCGATTTTCCAGTGTGCGCATGCGGAAAAAAGCCGATACTCGAAGTCATGACTCGTAAGGCCATCGTGCCTTCGGCAGAAGAAATTGAACGGAATCCGCGTGCCCGAAGCGCCAAGCTGAGGGCGGCGCGGAAATTGTAAAAGGGCGCCAAGCACTCGCAAACGCGCCACGCCTCTCGAACAAGGCTTAAACGAAACAGGAGTCGGCAGTGGCAATGGGCAGCTCAGCATATCGCTTGGATGCGCTTAGCGCATACGAGCCAGCTCCACGCGCGCAAACGCGACGCGCCGATGTGCGTGCGATGCGCACGAGCGGCTCTAGCCAAGCCAGCTCGCAAACTCCGATTATCGTTACCGCAGCGCGTCTCGTAGCTGTGGTATTGGTGGTTGTCGCAATCATCGGGATGGCACGCATCGCTTTGACGAGCGCTGCGGTTGCGACCATGATCGAGAGCGATTCGATTTCTGCTCAAATCGAAGAAGCGCGTACGGTTGGAACGAGCCTTGAAATGCAGCAGAGCGTGCTTACGAGTCCCACGAACATCAAGCAGGCAGTTAAACGCCTCGGCATGGAGGCACCAGGCGAACCTGAGATTATCACCCTCGATCCCGACATTGTCGCGGTTGACTCCGAAGGTACCCTTTCTCTTTCCGATTCGGTGAAAAACGTCGTCAAGCAGGCGCAGGAGTAGATTTATGGCCGGCGCGTCTCGCGGCGGCAGAGCGCCGCAAAAAAGCGGCCGGCGGACCGCTACCGACATTGGACCTTATGTATCGCGCGGGTCGAACCGCGCGTTCGTCGTTGTTGCCCTGTTTATGGCCATCGCAGTGATTTTCCTTTTGCGTCTCGTATATCTGCAGATAATCGTTGCGCCGCAGTACGTTGCTCAAGCCGAAGAGTCGCGGACGGTGGGACTAGTGGTCGAACCAAGACGCGGTACGATTTATGATCGAAACGGAAATATATTGGCCATCAGCGTCGATGCTACAACGATTTACGCCAATCCTTCTGAGATCGACGATCCAGCTTCGACGGCGGCCTCAATTGCTCAGGCACTTGGTGGTAAAAGCGGGGACTATATCGATGCCGTGACGCCAGGGGAGTCGAAGACGTTTGCGTACGTTATGCGCAAAGCCGATCTCGAGGCGGCCACGAGACTTCGCGATATGGAGCTTCCCGGTCTCTATTTTATAGACGATACGCGTCGCGAATACCCCTATGGGCAAACCGGCGGGCAAGTGATCGGTGCTTGCAGCGTCGAGGTCAACCAGGAGCAGAACCGCGAGTATTACGTGGGCATATGCGGTTTGGAAATGTATTACAACACGATCCTTTCGGGTACGCCTGGTTATTACGAAGCCGAAGTTGGCGCTGATGGTACGCCGATTCCAGGCGGCGTTCACGAGTCAAAACGCGCTGTGGAGGGACAAGATCTCGTCGTGTCGATAGACATCGAGTTCCAGGAGGAGCTCGAGCGCGATCTCAAGGAAGGCGTCAAGGCAGTAGGCGTCAAGAGCGGGACGGCTGTTGTGATGGATGCGACGAATGGCGAAATCTATGCTGCCTCGTCATGCCCGTTTTTCAATCCCGGTAATCGCACGGTGGTACCCGAAGGATCCATGCAGCTCAAGGCTGCGACTAACTTGTTTGAACCGGGTTCGATTTTCAAGACGGTATCGGCAACGGCTATTTTGGAGAAGGGGACGATGACGCCGGACACCAAGGTCAAGTGCCCTTCCTATATTGAGGCTGACGGCTACGTCGTCTCGGACGCATGGGACCGTGGCGATGAGGTCATGGATTTGCGCACGATTATCCAGAAGTCGTCGAATGTGGGTATCTCGCTTTCGGTTGAAAAAAACTTGGGATTCGACGGGCTCTACGAAGCGATTCAACGCTATCGGCTCAACACGCTGACGGGCATCGATTATCCTGGAGAGCAACTTGGCTACCTGCTTGATTTTGACCATTGGTCGCGCGTGCAGGGTTACAACATCACGTTTGGTCAGGGCATTTCGGTCAATGCCTTCCAAATGCTGGCATTTTATGGCGCACTGATCAACGACGGCGTCTCGCAGACGCCGCACTTCCTGGTGCGCAAGCCTCAAACGGACGAAACTCCCACGTGGGAGACGCATAAAATCATCGAGAACACCAAGGCGATTCCGCAGATGGTCAGCATGCTGCAATCGGTTGTATCCGAAGACGGCACGGGAAAGGATGCCTATCTGGAAGGTTATGACCTTGCTGGAAAGACATCGACTGCCGAGATTTATGACGAGAAAAACGGTGGCTACCGTATTGAAGAGTACAACATCGCGTTTTGCGGATTCATCGCTAATTCCAATAGCCCGTTCGTCTGTTTCTGTGGTGCTGACGAGGTCCCAGGCGATCGCCATGTCTCGCAGATGTTTCACGATATAATGTACGATGCTATCAATCGCTACAACATCGTGTCTAAGTGAGGCGCATAAACTATGGCAACATGTTCTGAACTTTTCAAAGGGCTCGACTGCACGATTATCGGCAATGCAAACGACGAAGTAGGCGGCTTGGCGTATCGAAGCGATGCGGTGCAGCCAGGTGATATGTTCTTTTGCATCGTCGGGTTTAAGGTCGACGGGCATTCGTTCGCCCAGGATGCAATCGATCGCGGTGCTAAGTTCATCGTCGTCGAACGCAAGGTGTACTTGGCAGATGCCACGGATGTGACCGAAATCGTAGTCAACGATTCGCGCAAAGCCATGGCTCACGTAGCGGATCGGTTCTACAATTCGCCTTCTAAGGATTTCGCGCTCGTAGGCGTGACTGGTACGAACGGGAAGACGACCACGACGTACCTGGTCGAGCAAATCGCTCGTGGCGCCGGCAAGCAAACGGGCGTAGTCGGCACGGTCGGCGTTGAGATTGCCGGAGTGCGCGAAAAAGCCGAGCATACGACACCCGAGTCACCCGATTTGCAGCGTACGTTCGCGCGCATGCGCGATGCGCGCTGCGATGTTGTGGCAATGGAGGTTTCCTCGCATGCGCTCGATTTGCTCAGAACATGGCATACGAGCTTTGCCGTCACGGCGTTTTCGAACCTGACACAGGACCACTTGGACTATCACCACACCTTTGAGGCGTATTTTGAGGCCAAGGCGCTCTTGTTCTCGAAGGATTACCCGGCCAAGCGCGTGATCTGCATCGACGACAAGTGGGGCCGCGAATTGCATCGACGCTGCGCTGGGGCTGACGACTGGGTTATCACGACTGGTTTCGATTCGACTGCCCAGATTCATCCCATCACAGTCGACTATGCTCCGACGCATACGACGGTCGAGCTTGACGTGCGTGGACGTCGTGTCGGTTTCACTTATCCGCTTGTGGGCCGCTTCAACGTTTCAAATATCATGTGTGCGTTCGGCGTAGGGCTTGCGCTCGGTTTTTCGATCGAAACTATAGTAGATGCGCTTTCGGATGCCCCGCAGGTTCCAGGGCGTCTGGAGCGCGTAAAGGGCCCCGAAGGCAGCGTCTCGGTGTTTGTCGATTACGCTCATACGCCCGACGCGCTAGCCAAGGCGCTCGCTTCGGTCAAGGCGCTCGCAAAAGGTCGCACGATTGTTGTGTTCGGTTGCGGCGGCGATCGCGATGCTTCCAAGC
>CADBQL010000348.1 GCA_902796815.1 uncultured Coriobacteriaceae bacterium
ATCGAAGCTCTTGCAAGCGGCACCTCTGGCGCCAATCTTCCAATGTCAGTCTGGTGAAATGCTCCGTACGTATGTCGCCCATGAGGTCACATGGCTTGCTTTCCTCGGTGTGGTGAAAGCGGAAGCCGCATTTCTCCTGACACCGCTGGGACTTGACGTTGCCATCGTAGTAACCGCACCACAGGGCACTGCAATCAAGATCTTCGAATGCATGCGCAATGATTCGCTCGAGCGCCTCCGGCATGAGCCCGCGACCCCAAAAGGGCACGCCGATCCAAAAACCGACTTCTAGCTCATCCGGCCTCGCTTTCGTATGGGACTGAGCGGGCGGGATAAGCCCGATGCTCCCGACGGCACGGTTGTCCTCCTTCAAGCACACGGCATAGGTCTCGTCTGCGGACAATACGTCGCGGATAATCTCGCGGCTGTTCTCGGCCGATGTGTGCGGTGGCCATCCGGCAATCGGTCCCACTCTGGGATCTTTCGCATATTCGTATAGGCTTTCCGCGTCATCTTCTTCCCAGGGTCGCAGTATCAGCCGTTCAGTCTCGAAAACCATGCCCTCTCTCGTTTCTCGTTTTAACAAGAGGCGAGGTGTAGGAGATCGCAGCCGCCGCCCGAAATCTCTTCGACTTGCTCGTCGGTCAGCTCGACTCCCTCTTCTTTCGCCAGCTCGATAAGCTGCTCCTTCGTCTCGCAGGCAAACATCTTCTCGCGCAGCTCGGTGCTCAGGTCCTCGAGTTTCATGTTGTTCTCCTTGGTCGGTGTTCACGCTGCTGATTATACCCGGGTTCGGCGGGGTGTGTCCCAAAGGTTCCGCAAATGCTCGTGTGATGCGCAGCTCGTCGTTGATGCTGGGACTTAACCGTTATGCCGGCGATCCGCGTTCGAGAAAACGATACAGCTCACAGGCAATGCTGGCATTCGCCTAAAAACTTGCCAATCTCGCGGTTGAAGACATCGGGGTTTTCGGAGGCGACGAAATGCGTACCTTCCACGAATGCGAGGCGCGCATCGGGGATGCTTTCGGCGATGAAGCGTGTGTGGCGCTCCTCTATCATGTCGTCGGTTCCGGCGATGACGAGCACTGGCATGCGCAATGCGGCAAGACTTAACGGGTCGATTTGAGGCTCATCTATCATCAGGCGCAGCAGATCCAATTGGCCTTGATCACCGGCGGCAAGAGCTTCCTGGTATTCCTCGTCGATTTCTCGGCGCGTCTGCTCCGTGAGGCCATCGGGAAACAGGTTGCCGCCATTCAGCACGAGGCTTCGAACACGCTCAGGGTACTCGAGCGCGAACATCAGGGCGACGTTGGCGCCGTCCGAAAACCCCAGTATATGGGCCGAATCAATCCCAATCCTGTCCATGAAATCGGCTAGGTCGCGCACAAACTGCCCGAGCGTGAGCGGCGCCGTTCCGCGTGGCGACTTCCCATGCCCGCGTGAGTCGACGGCGATCACGCGGTAGTCGCTTTCAAAATAAGCAATCTGGTGCTCGAAGTACGTGCTATCCTCGCCGTTTCCGTGCAGTAGTATCAGAGGTTCGCCGCTTCCGGTCTCCATGTAGTGAAGCTCAATATCCACGTATTCCCTGCTTTCGTTGTTGCATGTTGGTGTGCCGTCATCTGCAGACTCACTTTCCGAACAGAGTACACCGCCAGATTATGCTGCATCATCGGACTTCATGCCTTTAAGAGACCGTAAGTTCAAATCCGGCTTTTGGCTCTCGGTAAGACGATGTGCTGCTAGCAGGAAGAAGGGTACCAGCTCCGATCGCTTACGAGATGTGACCCCGATACGTGGCTCCGCACTTCTGGCACGTGTAAATTGGAATGACGGTGGTGCTCGGGGTGAAATCGCTACCTGTTTGATTCCAGTCGTGCTCGCCGCCAGAGGGACATTGATCGCTGTCGCTCCATCCACCGGCGATCTGATCAAGATCCTCGTCTGAGATGGGCATGCCTTCTTCAGCCGCTAGCTTGTGAAGCTCTTCAGCCGACAGGCCTTTCATTCTCTCGATCTGCTCGGGGCTTAGGTCTTTGTAGTCCATATACGTTCCTCTTCTTGTTCTGGTGCAAGAGCAATTTGCCGCCTGGACGATTTGCTCAAATGCTTTTTGCCATTATAGCCAAAGCTATCGGGGGAGCTTTGGCTCCATTTCTTTGGCGTTTCGGATTTGTAAGCTGACGGGCGATTGATGCAGTCTGCTTCGTACGAACCCGTAGGCGTTTCTCCCGTGTATTCCCTGGAATCATCGAAGTCAAGTGGGGTGATGCGGATTCGATAGTCATACTGGCTAGAACCTGTCCATCTAGGTTGCGCGGGACGCTAGACATACAGCTGCTCACATTTCATTCAATTGACTTTCTCTGGTATCTCTGCGTTGATGAGCTGGTATAATCCAATGCGTTGTTTTGCCAGCCGATAGGAGGAAATAATGAGAAAAATCGCAGTATTTGTCGCAACCGCGGTGTTGGCATTCATGCTCGCAGGTTGTGGATCGCAGCCAGCGTCGAGCTCGGCGGAATCGAGCGAAGCCTCAAGCACGTCTGAGGCGTCGGCATCGAGCTCGGCGGCATCGAGCTCGGCGGCTCAAACCGACTCGACGGTCAAGTTCACCCAAGTCAAGACCGCTGACGAGGCGGCCAAGGGGGCCGGTATCGACAAGTTCGGTGTTTTTGACACGATTACCCTCGATGACAAGGAATACAAGGATCCGACGTTCGCCTATGCCGATGGCGTGGCGGAAGCGACTTATGAGAACGGCGCCATTGCCCTCATCGTTCGCAAGGCAGACGGCAATCACACTGCGCCGCTGACCGATCGCGATAAGACCGAGTTTGCACAGACGTGGACGAAAAGCTATGAGGGCTTAGACGCCACCTGCTACGGAGTCGCCAAAGGCGCTGCGACGGTTACCACCTGGGCTGACGGCACCCAAGAAT
>CADBQL010000349.1 GCA_902796815.1 uncultured Coriobacteriaceae bacterium
GCGCATCGTAATCGTCGGGCACTTGAATCGCCCGCGGAGCGGCGTCCATGAGTGCCCGAATGATGCCGATGGCAATGTTGTCCGTCACGGGCACTGCGCTCACGCCGCTAAAATAGCGCTCGCAGATATGCGCAATCATGTCAGTCACTCCTGCGGCGGTCTGATAGGGCGGAAGCGTAAACGTCAGCTCAGGGTCCATCACGGCAAGCGCGGGCCGAAACACATCGCCGCTCACACCGCGTTTGAAACTGAGCGCATCGTTGCTGATCACGCACGAACTCGACGCTTCGGAACCCGCCGCTGGCAATGTAAGCACCACGGCAATCGGAAGACAGTTCGTGATGGGCGCCTTCTTCTCGAAGAAATCCCACACGTCGCCTTCGTACGCCACGCCGAAACCCGTAGCTTTTGCCGCGTCGATCACGCTGCCGCCGCCCACGGCGACGATGCCGTCAACTTGGGCCTCACGAGCAAGCTCGATCGCTTCGCGCACCCACGTAACCTCGGGATTCGGACGAACGCCACCTTTCTTTACGCAAGCAACGCCCGCCTCGTCGAGTCGAGCGAGGACACGATCGAGCGTGCCCGCGCGCTCGACGGAACCCTGCCCGTAAACGACAAGCACCTTGCTCAAGCCAAGCGCGGCTACTTCCTCGCCGACTTTGTCAACATATCCGCGACCGAAGACGAACCGAGTTGGCGACTGAAACACGAAATCGTTCATGACGTCCTTCTTTCCGATGAGTTTCGTCCCAATGAGTTTTGCCCCTGGGGCAAAACTCATTCTTCCTGGGGCAAAACTCATTATAATGGACTAACGTTAACATCGACGAAAGCGAGGGTATATGTCGAGCAAAGGCCTGGCAAAGCCAGCTGATAAAACGTGCGTATTAGTCACAGGCGGAGCGGGCTTCATCGGAAGCCATACTTGTGTCGAGCTTCTGCAGAACGGCTATCAGGTCGTGATCGTAGACGACCTTTCCAACTCCTCCGAGGTAGCCATCGACCGCATTCGACAAATCACGGGCGCACAAGAGGATCGGCTCGCATTCGTACAGGCTTCGATTCTCGACCGCGAAGCGCTCGAAGACGTGTTCTGCCGGTTTGAAATCGATGCCATCATTCATTTCGCTGGCTTCAAGGCTGTCGGCGAGAGCGTCGTTAAACCACTCGAGTACTATTGGAACAACATTGCCGGAACGCTCGTGCTCTGCGATGTGGCGCGCGCGCACGACTGTAAGAACATTGTGTTTTCGAGCAGCGCAACTGTGTATGGCGAACCGGAGTTCATCCCGATAACCGAGGACTGCCCCAAGCACACGCCCACGAACCCTTACGGGCAGACCAAATCGATGCTCGAGCAGATACTGAGCGACCTGTATGTCGGAGACAACGAATGGAACGTAGTACTACTGCGCTATTTCAACCCGATCGGCGCGCATGAATCAGGGCTCATCGGGGAAGACCCCAAAGGCATCCCGAACAACCTCGTGCCCTATGTGGCACAAGTTGCCGTAGGAAAGCTCGCAGCAGTCGGCGTGTTCGGAAACGACTATCCCACCCCTGATGGCACAGGCGTACGCGACTATATTCACGTCGTCGATTTAGCGCGCGGTCACGTAGCGGCGTTGCGCTGGATGGCCGGCGAAGTGGGCACGGGTAAGGCGATTGGAGTCGGCTCGATCGAAGGCGCGCCAGCTGAAGACGGCACACGTCGTGGCGTGGGAATCTTCAATCTGGGAACAGGCCGCGGGTCAAGCGTACTCGACGTCATCGCTGCCTACAGTCGAGCGGTTGGTCGCGATATTCCGTACGAAATCAAACCGCGTCGCGCCGGTGATATCGCCGAGAACTACGCCGCTTGCGAGAAAGCCCGCGACGAACTGGGCTGGGTCGCCGAGTACGACCTCGACCGCATGTGTGCTGACAGCTGGCACTGGCAGTCCACGAATCCCGACGGCTACCGTAGCTAGCAAGGCCGGGTTTCCAAACCATAATGCCAATTCCGTGATGAAACGCCCTCTTATACGGGCGTTTCATCTTTTCTCGTCAGCTATTCTTCGCCTTCAGCTCCGGCGTCTTCGCCGTCGCCCGCACCGTCGCTAACGGCTGAGCCGTCATCACCCGCGACATATTCGCCTTCGCCCTCTTCGCCCTCATAGCTCTGTGTCTCAACGGGTGCCGATTCTTCATAGTATCCCGTTTCGTCATACGAGCCTGTATCGTCGTATGTCACCTCGGTGTTCTCATAGGAC
>CADBQL010000350.1 GCA_902796815.1 uncultured Coriobacteriaceae bacterium
GCCAGCGACGACGCGCGCTCACGCGAGCAATCTGACCTGGCCCGTCAAGAAAGAATCGCGCAGGCAGAACAGGTCGCCGTCGAAGAGGCAAAGGCCAAAGTAACCTCATGGACGACGAGCGCTTCTGCGCTTCGCGCCACAATTCCAAGCGCAGAAGCCGCAAAACAGGCTATCGAGGCCGGGCGCCAAGGAGGTCCGCTCGAACGTCTTTCACTTTTCTTGTTTCCAAAGGACATCGCCTTCGACATCAACTTTGACGAGAACGCCCTTGAGGAATTGGCATCTAAGATCGACGAGACTATCGGAGATGCCAGGATAGATGCTACGGTTTCTATCGAGGACGGTGTCGCTGACGCCATCAAGGGACACGACGGCATGATGGTCGACCGCGCTTGGCTGTCTAAGAAAATTGCTGAAGCCTTGCTCTCAGACGATGAAAACCCATCGTTTAATGCTGAGGTGAGCGCGGCACCCTCACGTACCACCTACGAGCAAGCTCAGGAGATGAGCGGCTCGATTAACCGCGCGCTCAACTCGGGGCTTGCTTTCACATACCACCAGCAGAGCTGGTCTCCCGATGCAGCGGACATAGGTTCCTGGACACGCGTGAAGGTCTCAGAAGTCGAAGGCGGATACGACCTCAAGGTTGGCATCGATTCATCCGCCGCGACGGCAGACCTCGTCAAGCATCTTGATGCATCTTCGGACTCTTCGAATGTTATCGTCGATTTCGAAGACGTCGACGGGCAAATCATGGTCAGGACTTCAGGATCGGGCGTGATTCCTGAAGTCGGCGCGGCAGTCAACCGAATTGGCGAGGTTCTCTACGGTCCTGGCGGCGCTGCGTGGGGATCGTCTACCGGAAACACACAGATTGAAGTGGGCGAGTCCAACGCCCCCGAGTTGCTATCATTTGAGCAGGCAATTGATTTAAGCCTTATTACGGTTATCGGCCAATACACGACGGAGTTCTCCAATTCCGAAGGTACGGAAAACCGCAATCACAACATAAAGCTTGCGGCTGATTTGCTCAACAACTCGATTACCGAGTCGAACGGTGGTCAATGGAGCTTCAACACCCATTCCGGCGACACGAACCAAGACCCACCGTTTTCGTCCGCTGGCTCGATCGTCGACGGCGAATACGTCGATTCTATTGGCGGAGGAATCTGCCAGGTCGCCACGACGGTGTTCAATGCCGTATACGAAGCGGGCCTCGATATCGTCGATCGCAAAAACCATTCGCTTTACATCGAAAGCTACCCCACGGGACGCGATGCAGCTGTCAGTTATCCCGAAATGGATTTTGTCTGGTCAAACCCACTACCGAGCGATACCTTGCTCCAGCTATCCTACACCGATACGACCGTGACTGCGAAGCTGTACAGCACGCCGACCGGCTACAAGGTTTCTACCAAAACCGGCGAATGGGAAGAAGGCGAGAAGTACCATACGACGTATGAGGTCGATGACACGCTCGAAGAGGGAATGTCCTTCCTGAAGACAACCGGTTCTGACGGAAGCGAGATAACAGTCACGCGCAAGGTTACCAATGTTGATGGAAATGTCATCAAAGAAGATGAGTTCATTTCGACCTATGCGCCCAAAGACGAAGTTTACGCAATAGGCCCGGGAACCGACACAAGTGGGCTCGAGCGGGGCGACGAGGGATCCGACGAAGACGACGACGCCGACAGCGATAGTTCGGATTCGGATGAAGATGACGACGAATCGCTTAATTCTGAAGATTCGGAAGAGTCTGATCCAGACTCGGAATCGGATGATGAAAGCGAATACGAATCTGAGGGCGAAGAATACGATTCGACTGACGAAGGATAGCTTAGGTGGTTTGCATAACTGGAACAAAACGCATTCACCGCGCGCAGCTTGCAAGTCTTGTGCGTAATTTTGCCTGCATTCTCGTTATCGCCGCGGTTTGTGCCCTTTTCACTTGCCTAGCTCCGAACCCTGCTTTCGCGGAAGTCAAAAAAGCCGATGTGATTTGCGGCATAAGCGTCGAACAGCGCGGATCGTCAGTGGCGGAATGCCCCTCGATCGATGCAACGTATGCTGTGCTGATGGGCCA
Organism: uncultured Coriobacteriaceae bacterium; assembly: GCA_902796815.1. Classification (GTDB taxonomy): domain Bacteria; phylum Actinomycetota; class Coriobacteriia; order Coriobacteriales; family Eggerthellaceae; genus UBA9715. Next base: position 2,087 of record CADBQL010000350.1, read on the forward strand.
AGATGGAACGGTGTACTTTGAACGCGATGCGCAAGCGCCATCGCAAATCGCATCGATTACGAAGGTTATGACTGCGATAGTCGCACTTGATAACGCGCGTGAAGGCACCCAGATAACCGTCAGCGAATCGGCGGCGGCCATCGGCGAGTCGAGCGCCAACCTTCAAGCCGGGGACGTGATGGATCTCGACGCTGCGCTCAAAGCGCTGCTTGTCCCCTCCGGCAACGACGCTGCGCAAGCGCTCGCCGAAACCATCGGAACGCAGATGATCGAAGATGACTCGACGCGCGGGATAGACCCGGTCGTCGTATTCGTACAAGCAATGAACGACAAAGCTGCAGAGATAGGCTGTGTCGATACAACGTACACGAACCCACATGGCCTTGATGACGGCGAGTGGGCAGGAAGCTTGCATAGCACGGCCCTCGACCAGGCGAAAGTCGCCCAATGTGCTATGGGATACGAACAGATACGTACGATTGTCGCAGGTGGCTCCACAACGATCAAGGTTCAGCGGGACGGCAAAGCAACAGATGTCGACCTCGAAACAACCGACGAGCTTCTCGAAATGTACGAATACACGATAGGCGTGAAGACGGGCGTAACAGACTTGGCAGGACCGTCTTTCATGGGAGCCGCCAATAAGGACGGCCTTGAACTGTATTCGATTGTATTGGGCTCGACAGACGAATACCAGCGATTCGCAGATACGAAGACGCTTTTCACATGGGCCTATGACCATGTCCACGATTTGGCGCTTGCTCAAACAGACGAAGTTGCCACGATGACATTCGACGGCACCGAACGCGAGGTGCCCGTCATCGGAGAAGCCTCCCTCGCCGAATGGACCGATAAGACCGTCAAGGCTACGCTTGCTCAACCGGACGCGACTATTTCGGTTTTCGATCTGGAGGGCAACGTCAGTCAAGCCGTGACCTTCGATGATTTGTACGGAACGGTTCATGAAGGAGATAAGGTCGGCTCGATTGTCTATAAACAGCGGAACATGGTAGTAGCAGAGCAGGATCTTTTGGCATGTGAGACGGTTGAAGCCCCCAACCCAATCGAGACGATCCAGATTGCCTGGACGCGTTTCACATCGGGATTGACAGGTGCGCAAACGCAAGCGGATTCGATAGTTTACAATGTAATGCCGATAATAAACAACAACGTCTCGAATGCGGCATAGGGCACACGAGCAAGAAGGGAACAGACTATGGGCGGGACATGTCCGGTGTGCAATAACAGCCTCGAAGATGGACTCACAGCATGCCCCTATTGCGGCTTTCGCATCCTGGGCTCCACCCAGAGCTTCCAACCGATCAAGATCGACGTACGGAGCGAGTACGAAAAACCGAAAAAACCGATGCAAAAGCATCAGCTAAGCGTTATTCGCGGTCCTCAAACTGGCATGGAAATCACGCTGAAAGAAGGTCGCTCAAGCGTCGGGCGCGACCCGCAGTGCGATGTTTTCCTCAACGACATGACCGTTTCGCGAAGCCATGCGATGATCGAAATCAACAGCAAAGGATGCGTCATTCGCGATATGAACTCATTCAACGGTATTTGGGTGAACGACCGCATGGTCGATGTGTGCTTGCTCAAGACGGGCGACGTGCTGCAAATCGGAGCGTTTTGCCTCGTGTATAAAGAACGGCAATAGCAAGACAGTTGGATATTGCAGCAGATCGGAGAATAGTATGCAATTAATGAGCGGAAACGAAGCCATTGCGCGTGGCGCATGGGAAGCGGGCTGCTCGATTGGCGTGGCGTATCCAGGAACGCCGTCAACCGAAACCATGGAATCGTTTGCGACCTATGATGGCGTATACGCAGAATGGTGCACGAACGAAAAAGTAGCAGTCGAAGTTGGCATCGGCGCGTCTGCTGCAGGTGCGCGCGTGCTATCCACCATGAAGCACGTCGGCGTAAACGTAGCTGCCGACCCGTTGTTCACGGCAGCGTACACGGGTGTTAACGGCGGTTACGTGATATTAGCCGCAGACGATCCGGGAATGTACTCATCCCAAAACGAGCAGGATTCGCATTATTACGCGTGTGCTTCGCATACGCCCATGCTCGACCCCGCCGACGCCCAGGAGGCGCTTGACTTCACGCGGGATGCCTACGAGCTTTCGGAGCGCTTCGACGTACCGTTCTTGATTCGCTCGACCGTGCGCGTCTCGCACACCAAAACACCTGTCGAGGTAGGCGAGCGCATCGATTATCAACTCAAACCCTATGAGAAAAATGCTCCCAAATGGGTCATGATGCCCGCTTACGCCAAGCCCCGTCGCAAAGTGCAACTCAAGCGCATCGATGACCTCAAGGCCTGGGTTGAGACCTGCCCGTACAACCGAGCCGTACAGAAAGGCGCTGAAATCGGCGTCATCTGCTGTGGAGCCGTGTATCAGCACGTGCTCGACGCTTTGCCCGACGCCTCGGTGTTCAAGCTCGGCGTAACATGGCCGCTTCCCGAACAAGCGCTCAAATCGTTCGCTGCCTCCGTCAAGCGCGTATTCGTCGTCGAAGAAGGCAGCGAATACCTCAGCGAGCAGGTTCGTTCACTCGGAATCGACCTTTCGCCCTTCTCAGATACGCTCCCCAAAGACGGCGAATTGAGCCCGGGGCTGATAAAGAAGGCGTTCGGCATTGCTGAACCTGCGCACCACGACGTGCCTGACGATGTGCCCGGCCGACCGCCTGCGCTGTGCGCCGGCTGCCCGCATCGGCTTGTCTTCAAAGAACTTTCGCGTATCAAGGCCATCGTGACAGGCGACATCGGCTGCTACACGCTCGGCGCGCTGCCGCCGCTTGCCTCGATAGACACATGCGTCGACATGGGCGCGTCCGTCTCGATGTCGCACGGTTTCGAACTCGCGCTCGCAGGCACAGAGCACAAGCCTGTTGTTGCAGTAATCGGCGACTCAACTTTCGGTCACTCCGGCTTATCATCGCTTATCACCACCGTGTACAACAAAGGCGCAGGAACCGTATGCATTCTTGACAATCGCACGACGGCGATGACCGGTCGTCAGGGCAATCCCTTCAACGGCATGACCCTGCAGAATCGCGAGAGCCGCGAACTTGATCTCGTCGGCCTCGTGAAAGCGCTCGGCGTCGAACATGTCGAGCAAGTCAATCCTCATGACATGAAGGCCGTGCGCTCGGCATTGAAAACGGCTACGACCGAACAAGCGGGCGAATTAAGCGTCATCGTCTTTAAAGCACCCTGCGTGCTGCTCCACCGCCAGCGCAAACCACATTTCTTCGTGAACGCCGACTGTCGTTCCTGCGGCGTCTGCGCTACGCTCGGATGCCCTGCTATCAGCAAAGATGCCGAAACGGGCATCGCAGCCATCGATCCTCTCATGTGCATTGGCTGTGGACAGTGCGCCCAGTACTGCGCATTCGACGCCATCGAGCAAATCAACGATTCTGCGATGGAAGGAGGTGCGCGATGAGCGACGCTAAGACGATTTTACTGTGCGGAGTCGGCGGTCAAGGCACTATTCTTGCAGCTGATTTGCTTGCACGTGCCGCTTCAGCAGCTGGATTCGTTGTGAAAGTTTCAGAAATTCATGGCATGGCCCAGCGCGGCGGCGCCGTCACGACGGTCGTGCGCTACGGCACCAAGGTTAACTCCATGGTTGCTGACATAGGCCAGACGGACTGCATCGTTTCTTTCGAAACGACCGAAGCGCTCCGCAATATAGCATTTCTCAAAGAGGGCGGCTTTTTGCTTGTCGCCGATGAATCGATCAAACCGCTGCCCGTAGCTTGCGGCCGAGCATCCATGCCGCATAATGCGCGCGAACGGCTTTCTGATTGCGGAGCCGTACTGATTCCCGCTCATGCTCTGGCGCTTGAAGCCGGTAATGCAAAATGCGAAAACGTAGCGATCCTTGGCGCACTCGAATCGCAGCTTGGTTTTGGGTCTGATGTATGGCTCGATGTCATACGCGAACGCGTGCCTGCAAAAACCATTGATGCGAATGTTGCGGCCTTCGAGCTCGGTCGCTCGTTTGCTCAGGCAAACTAAGTGTTGATTGCTTGCCTCGCATGGATGCTGCACCCATGCGAGGCAATGATACTAAATGCTCTCTATTCGACTTTTTTGATATCAGCCTTTTAGGTTCCCGCATGACTTCCTCGATGATGGTCGAGGAAACACGATTAAGGGACTGATTCTCGATTCGCTGTAAGAATTATCCATGGCATGCATAGAGAACAATAAATTGATTTCAAAGGGCCCTGTCGGACGGTTTGCACCAAGTCCTACAGGTCGCATGCATGCGGGCAACGTTTTTGCCGCTCTCATGTCATGGCTCATCGTCAAGTCGCAGGGTGGAAGCATCGTGTTGCGCATCGAGGACCTCGATCGGGCGCGCTCTCGCCAGGAATACGCCGACCAGATAATGCGGGACTTCGAAATGCTCGGCTTAACTTGGGACAGAGGACCATTTTACCAGCAGGGGAGAGATGAGGCGTATAACGAGGCTTTTCAAACCCTCGATGATTCGGACCTCGTGTACCCGTGCTTTTGCACGCGCGCAGA
>CADBQL010000351.1 GCA_902796815.1 uncultured Coriobacteriaceae bacterium
CGGTCGCGCAAGTCGACGAAGATCAGCCCGCCGTGGTCGCGGTTGTGCCACGCCCAACCGGTCAGCGTGACCTCGCGGCCGCAATCGCTCATGCGCAGTTCGCCGCACGTGGCAGTATGCATGCAATACTCGTTTTTGAAATCGATTTCCGTCATCTGTTTCCTAGCTCCTCGAACGTCATTCCTTACGAAACGGCACCTCACGATACCGTAAATCGCTATCGGCGGATAAACTGGTTTATTGTAGCGCACCGATTTGAAAGATTACGAATATTTAACGCATTTCTTAGAAAGAACGAGTAGCGGCGTTACGGCTCACCTCAAGCAGGCTTTTCTGCCCAAATAATGAGCAATGAGAAATTCCGAAGGCTCCCTTCGGCTCATGCCTGTATCGCATCATATTGACACGTTTTTCCATCCCTGATACGATTTCGTAACACTAATTTTGATTTAGTGTTACGAATAGAATAACCCATCTGGAACTTGCCCTATTGGCAGGCTAAAGCTGGGAACCATGTGAAAATCATGGACGGTGCCGCCACTATGATGTCAACCGAACGATAAGGAGATCACCATGAGTTCAAATTATCCGATTTCTCGCAGGAAGTTCGTCTTGGGCACTGGCGCTGCCATGGTTGCCGCAGCTTTCGGCGCGTCCGGGCTCGTCGCATGCTCAAGCAGCGCCGCGTCGTCGAGCGCGAGCGCCGCATCGGCGGAGACGTCAGCGTCAGCATCAGCCGAAGCTTCTGCAACAGCCGCTGATACCTCAACCGTCATCATCGCAATTCCCCAAGATGCAGAACCCGAAGCGGGGTTCGATCCCACAAAGGGTTGGGGTTCAACAGGACACGCGCACAACCCGCTCATCCAAAGCACCTTGATGTTTATCAAGGACGACATCACGCTCGGATACGATCTTGCGACAAACTACGAGATTTCCGACGATGGCCTTACATGGACGTTCACGATTCGCGACGACGCCAAATTTACGAGCGGCGCTCCTGTAAAGGCATCCGATGTGGCGTTCACCTATACGCGCGCAATGGACGAAGTATCCGAACTCGACTTGTCCATGCTCGACAAGGTAGAGGCTACTGATGATACGACGCTGGTGTTTACGCTGAACAAGAAGTACACCCCGTTTGCGTACGTCGTAGCCAACGTCGGCATCGTGCCCGAAGAAGGCTATGACGAAAAGTACAGCGCGAACCCCATCGGTTCCGGTCCGTACAAGCTCGTCCAGTGGGACAAAGGCGAGCAGATCATTTTCGAGGCGAATCCCGATTACTACGGCACGGTTCCCTCCATCGAGCGTTTGGTCTGCGTCCTCATGAGCGAAGAGGCCGCGTTTGCCGCAGCGCAGGCAGGCCAGGTCGATGTCGCCTATACGAGCGCAGCGTTCTCGCAGTCTACCATCGACGGCTACGAGCTCAGGGCGTTTGAGAGCGTCGACCATCGCGAGATGAACCTGCCAGTCATCCCCGCGGGCCAAAAAGTCTTGGCTATCGACGGAAAGACCGAAGTCGACGGCGGTAATGATGTGACATGCAATCTGGCGATTAGGCAGGCGATATCGTACGCCACCGATCGTCAGGCAATCGCCGACAAGGTCTTCAACGGCTATGCGACGCCGGCATACAGCAACAGCCCAGGCATGCCGTGGGAAAATCCGGAAGTTTACGTGGATTACGACGTGGACAAAGCCCACGAAATCATGAAGGCTGACGGATGGACCCTGAACGCCGACAACGTGTACGAGAAGGATGGCCTGCTCGCCGAATTCACCGTTACGTGCATGGACGATCCGAGTCGTCAAGGCGTCCTTGCAGCCGTCAAGGAGATGATGGACGAATTCGGTATCAAGATTGATATCAAGGGCGGTATGAGCTGGGATGAAATCGACCCGACGACTTACTCGACGCCAAACGCAATCGGCGGCGGCGTACACTCGCCCATTGCCGATATCGGACGCTTCTACACGGGCAAGAACCGCGCATGCTACTCGAACGAAGCGGTTGACAAGCATATGGACGACGGCCTTGCGGCAAAGAACATGGAAGAGTGCTACGAGCATTTCAAGCTTGCGGCATGGGACGGAAAGAACGGCTACGCGACAAAAGGCGACTGCCCGTTCGTGTTCTTCGTGACCCTGAACCACCTGTTCTTCGTCAAGAACGGCCTGAACGTCAAGGAAGATCAAGTCTTCCCGCATGGCTATGGTTGGGCTGTCTGCAACTTTGCCAACGAGTGGTCTTGGGCCTAGTCGTCTACAGGTTTTACGAAAACTCGTTGAGCAGGGGTGCCTATGGCAAACATCGCGTTACGGGTGCTCGAACAAGCGCTCAAGCTCGTTCTTGTACTGATTGCGGTGACGTTTCTGGCGTTTGCGCTCGTCGAAGCGTCTCCGATTGATCCAGTTGCCGCATATGTTGGCTCTGAGGCGGCAGACCATATGGATCCCGCCCAGCTTGAGCGCTTGCGCGAATACTTCGATGTGGGCACGCCGTTTCTGGAGCGCTATGCCAATTGGCTTTCGGGTATTGTCCGAGGCGATATGGGCGTTTCGCTCATATATAAAGAGCCGGTCATCGACGTCATCTTGGCGAAAATCGGCCCCTCGCTCGGGCTCATGCTCACCGCATGGCTCTTCTCGGGCGTATTGGGATTCGTCCTGGGCGTGATTGCGGGCGTGTATCGCGACTCTCCGGCCGACAAGATCATAAAGGGATACTCTCTGCTCATGGCGAGTGTCCCCACGTTCTGGTTCGCCATGTTGCTCCTCATCGTATTCTCAGTGTGGCTGGGCTTGTTCCCTATCGGTTTAAGCGTACCCGTCGGCGTGTCCGCGTCAGAGGTCACGTTGGCGGACAGACTCTACCATCTGGCGTTACCAGCTATTACGTTAAGCGTGCTCGGCGTCGCGAGCATCGCACTGAGCACGCGCGAGAAAACCGTCGACATCCTCGAGCAGGACTACGTTCTGTTTGCCAAGGCACGGGGTGACAAGCTCGGAAAAATCGTACGGCAGCATGTGCTTCGCAACATTTCGATTCCGGCTATCACGTTGCAGTTTGCGTCGTTCAGCGAGATAATCGGCGGCTCCATCCTTGTCGAGCAGGTCTTCTCGTATCCCGGGATGGGGCAGGCAGTCGTGTCTGCGGGTCTTCAGGGCGATGCCCCTCTGCTTCTCGGCATTACCGTGGTCATCGCCGTGATGGTGTTCGTCGGAAACGCCCTCGCGGATGTTGCCTACGGAATCATCGACCCGCGTATGAGGAGGGTGTCCCATGGCTAGCTCAGCAAATGCGACAGCACGGCCGGTGCTCCAAGCCGTGAAGCCCCGGCGATTCAATCAACGCAAGAAGGCGTTGATATTGCTCATTGTCTCCGCCGCCATCATCGTGGCCGTATTTGCCGTAGGCACAGCCCTAACCGATCAGGCAATCAAGACTAGCTTCGGGTCCCAAAACATCCCGCCATGCCCAGCCCATCCCTTCGGAACCGATTGGATGGGTCGCGACATGTTCGCTCGAACGTTCAAAGGGCTCTCGATCAGCATCGTGATTGGACTTTTGGCCTCGCTCATCAGCACTGCCATCGCGCTTGTCTTGGGTTTCCTCACGGCGTCTGTGGGCAAGTGGCTCGATGCGGTCGTGAACTTTCTGGTGAACACGATGATGGGCCTTCCGCACCTGCTCCTCCTCGTGCTCATCTGCGTGGCGCTAGGCAAAGGCGCATTCGGCGTGCTCGTTGCAGTTGCTATCACGCACTGGCCTTCGATGACCAGGCTCATACGAGGCGAGGTACTTCAGCTCAAAAACGAGAACTATGTCCTGATTAGCAGAAAGCTCGGACACAATCCCATAAAGGTTGCCGTCAAGCATATGCTTCCGCACATCCTCCCCCTGGTCATAGTCTCGTTTGTCCTCTTGTTTCCGCACGCGATCCTGCACGAGGCATCCGTGACGTTCTTGGGCTTTGGACTTACACCCGAGCAACCGGGCATCGGCGTCGTGCTCTCGGAGAGCTTGAAGTACATCACGATGGGGATGTGGTGGCTCGCGGTGCTTCCGGGCGCCTCGTTGCTGATTATCGTCGTCTTGTTCGACCGCATCGGCGATGGCCTCAAGAAGCTCATCGACCCGCATAATGCGCAAGGTTAGGTGGTGTCCATGGGCGAAAACAAGCAGCCGCTGCTGAGCATCGAGGATCTGGTAGTCTCGTTTTCTCAATATAGTCAAGGATTCGACCAGATCGATCTCGAGGTGATACACAATTTGAGCGTAGATGTGTATCCCGGCGAGATCGTTGCCGTCGTCGGATCGAGTGGTTCGGGCAAAAGTCTTCTCGCACATGCTGTGCTCGGGCTCTTGCCGTCTAACTGCAACGCATCAGGGTATGTACGCTTCAACGGCAAGCTCCTCGATGCCGAGCGCATCAAGGAGCTGCGCGGCAAGGAGATTTCTCTCGTTCCTCAGGGCGTGACGTTTCTCGATCCGCTCGAAAAGGTGGGGAAACAGGTGAGAAACGGCCGCACGGACCAAGCGTCCGTCGCGCGACAGCATGAGCTTTTCGAATATTACGGCTTGGAGTCAGAGGTGGAGGAGCTCTATCCGTTCGAGCTGTCCGGCGGTATGGCCCGGCGTGTGCTGCTATCGGCATCGCTCGCCGAAAACCCCAAACTCGTGATTGCGGATGAACCGACGCCTGGCCTTCATCTGGAAGCCGCCAAAAAAGCCATGCGGCATTTTAGGGATTTCGCGGATGCCGGGGGCGGCGTATTGCTTATCACCCACGATATCGAGCTATCACTCGAGGTTGCAGACCGGATTGCAATCTTCTATGCGGGCACCACGCTCGAGATTGCCAAGGCTGAGGACTTCAAGGCGATGGAAACGCTCCGACACCCCTACACGCAGGCGCTCTGGAGAGCGTTTCCGGCAAACGGGTTTCATCCTTCGCCAGGCACACAGCCGTATGCCAAGGATGTGATTGAGGGATGTCCGTTCGGAAAGCGCTGCGAGCTTTTTTCCGAAGAATGCAAGGTGGATGTTCCTTTGCGCGAACTTCGGGGAGGCTTCGTGCGTTGCGTGAAGGCAAGCTGACGATGCGATAAAAAAGATGGCATACGC
>CADBQL010000352.1 GCA_902796815.1 uncultured Coriobacteriaceae bacterium
ACAACGTCACGGGCTTGAGCATAACCCACAGAAGCATCGTGCACCTGTTCATCATCTCGGGTTTTCGCGAGAAGGGCGACGACACATCCATCGAAGACGTTGTCTGCGACCAGATGCTCACGTACTGCCGGTACGAATTCCGCTACATTGAAGGCGACGCGACGTTCGCGATCGGCGGTCGCTACGGAGCAAGCCTGTTGGCCTGCAGGACCATAACTGCAAAGGATTACGACAAGGAGCACGCGCTGCTTCCGACCGACCTTGCGTACAAGCATCATATGTTCTCGTGTCCGAATATCTCCGTGATACAAGACCAAAACGGTACAGAATCGCGCAAGGTGGCAGTCATGACGTTCTTGGACCGCGCGACAGACAAAGACGACAAAAAATTCGTGCTCAGTACCCAGAAGTCCGATGTCGACATATGCCTGGGAACGATGTTCTTCGTCTCGCCCGATGATAACTATGAGCGCAACCCGGGTGAGGTTGCTCCCGATGGCACGCTTGTCATCCCATACATGGATGACATACGACCGAAGATGGGGCCGATCGAGGATTACTCCATCTACGAGCTCACGTGCACGGAGCGCATGGAAAACGGATGGCACATCCTCATGATGAGGGGTAATGCGTACTCGCACTATTTCGCCATGCGAACTTTCGCAGGGTACGAAGACTCCACGCCTCAGATTGCGGATATCAGGTATCTGGAGCCGCGAAATGACCGTCTCAGGCTCGTCTACTGGAAAGGGCACGGCGGTTTTCTGGCATCGGTCGGCGGAGAGAAGCCCGAGGGAATCGAGACCGATTCGGGAGAGGCGACGGAAAACGCCAGATTGCAGTACGTTACGATTACCGGCTACGAGAACAACGGCACCCCGGAGCTCACGTTCGAGGACATCGGTCCGACGAACTTCAACGTGAAGGGGTTCGACGTGGATCCAACGGGCCGATTCATCTATTACCCTTCCTCGCAGTGTGGCAACGCCGATGGGGACTACAGCGACGCCAAGCGCGATATGGGAAACGACGTCGAGGTGTACCGCATCATGGCCTGCAAGTTTTTGGGAAATCGGTTCTCCGAGCCGTTTGTATTCGCCGAGACCTCGCATTCCATGGACACGCTATACTCCTACAACGACGGCGCCTCAGCGGTTGCGTTCGCCAGCACGGAGGTCACCAACGCGAAACTGGGCCAAGGCAACCTGTGGTACACGTCGATGCCGCATGTGCGCTCGGCGACCCTGATTCAATGCATGTCGCTAACGGCCTATACGTACCCAGGAGATATGGCGCTGTTCGAGGTGACTGTACGCAACGATGGCAACACGCATCTGTCGGGCTTCACCGCGAACCTGTTCGAGAAGGGACAGAAGTCCGCTGCTTCGAATGCACGCGTCGTGTTCTCTAAGGACACGCTTGTGGAATCAAATTGGAACCCTGCGAACGACGACGGCTCGTTGCAGAACGTGGGACCTGATTACTTGCTGGCACCGGGTGCCACGTCGGTGTATCGCATCGCCATGCCCATTCCAAGCAACTGGTCGGGCGCCAAGACGATTGTCATTACTGCGTCAGATGCCGTTGTGGGCGAGGTCGGCGGCTTGTCAACGCAGGCGAACGTTTTGCGCACGATGGCCGAAGACGATTTTGAAGAGTGGTATGTCGACTACACAGATGTGGAGGACTACCCGTACGAAAATGTTTATATACTCAATGGCTATGAAGTCAACTCGGAAGGTCTTGAGGATGCGCCCATCACTGTTTTGGATTCCTCCGACGAAAATAGTGTTGGCAAGGGCAGCAAATCAGGCGAGTCTGACGGCAAGGGCGGCAAATCAGGAAAATCCGACGGTAATGGCGGCAAAACAAACAAGTCCGACGACAAGGGCGGCAAATCAGACAAGTCCGACGGTAATGGCGGCAGCGGGGAAGGGGTAGCTACCAGAGGAGGCCCATCGACAACTGCGCCCAAGACAGGTGACCCGTTCGGCGCGTTGGGATTGGCGACAGCTGCCATGGCTGCCGCAGGGGTCGCGTTCGCCGCCTACTCAAATCGCCGTGTCGCAATTGAGCGCGGAGAAAAACCCGATGATTTCATCGACGCCATGGGAGACGATTTAGGCGATTAGCAGAGCGTGAACAGGGGCGGAGGTTTGTTCACGAGTGAGGTTTACGAGTGCTCTTTGCGCTTTTGCGTGAACAAACCTCCGTCCCCTGTTCACGAAGACAGTTGCCTTTTTGTCTTTGATAGAAGACAATGTATCCAATCGAATGGATGAGCTTAAAATGTCTAGTTGGTCAGAATCTCCAGACCGACATTTTACCGACGATCAACCGTGAAAGCGGCGGGCGCAATGCTCTATCGCTTTTTTCGTTAAGCGGTCAGCTACG
>CADBQL010000353.1 GCA_902796815.1 uncultured Coriobacteriaceae bacterium
CCTCGGGGGGTCAGACCCCCCGCCCATTTCCTCGCTATTCGATCGAGGGAATCGCGATGATGAAGCAGGCGCCGCCTTGGGGGAGGTTGACGGCTTCGACGGTTCCGTCGTGCGCCTCTATGATTGATTTGACGATTGCAAGGCCCAATCCTGTACCGCCAGTGTTTCGCGCGCGCGACGCGTCGGCGCGATAAAAGCGCTCGAATAGCAGTTTGGGATCGATGTTTCCGAAGCCCACGCCATCGTCTTTGACCTGGATGACTGAGTTGCCGTGCAAACCGCACAGGTCTATGACGATGTGGCCACCGGGCTCGATAAAACGGCTCGCGTTTTCCACGAGGTTTGTGAGTGCCTCTTTGAGGCGATCGGCGTTTCCGAGCACGTCGGGTGCTTCTCCGACGATCTCTGTGTTCGCTTCGCGCTCGACGAGGATAGGATGGAGCGCATCGAGCACGTCACTTGCGATTGAGCGTAGGTTAACGCGTTTCATCTCGTTGGCAGGGTTGGCGTCGTTTTCGATTCGCTGAAGCGTGAGCAGGTCGTTTACCAAACGGGATAATCGCTCGCTTTCGGAAACGATGATGGCCGTGAACTTCTCGCGCAGAGTTGGCGGAAGATCGGGGTCTTGCAGCATTTCCGCGTTACCGCGGATAGCCGTGAGCGGTGTGCGCAGCTCGTGGGCTACATCGCTCACGAATTCGCTTTGCCTTCGGCTTTCGCGAACGAGGTCGGCGCGCTGCGAATCGAGCCTTTTCACGAGCATGTCCATCGACTCCGAAAGCTCGTCCGCTTCGTAAAGTCGCCCGTCTGTGTCGAAGGATACCGGCTCGCCAGCTCGGTAGGCCTTGACCTTGTACTGCAGCAAACGCAGCGGCTCGGCCATGAAATGGCCGATGAGGAAGCTCAGCAAGAACGTGAAAACAGCACAGGGAATCAGAAGCAGGAAAATTTGCCAGCTCGCATCATGGGCCATCGCGAAGTATACGAGCACGAGCGCGTTCGTGAAGAGCGTCAGCAGCGTTGCCAGTAAGGCAAAGTATGTTTCGATGCGCTTTATTGGCGGAACCTGTAGCCGTATCCTCTAACCGTCTCGACTAACGAGGGGTCGTAGCCGGCTTGTTCAATTTTGTCGCGCAAGCGCTTGATGTGAGTGTCGACCGTCTTCGTTTCGGTTAGATATTCCCAGCCCCAGGCTTCGCGCAGCAGGTCCTCGCGCGAAACGACGCGACCTGCGTTCTTCATCAGGCTCGCGAGCAGCTCGAATTCGCGTGGCGTCAAATCGAGCGGGCCTTTCTCGCCCTTGGCGGTGTGCGCATCTTCGTCAAGCGTAATACCGCCAGCCGTAACCGTGCTGGACGCTTGGGCAAAGTCGCCGCCCGGCCCGCGCCTGAGCAAGGCGTGGACGCGCGCGATAAGCTCGCGCACGCCGAAAGGCTTGGCGAGGTAGTCGTCCGCGCCGATCTCGAGTCCGACGACCTTGTCGAGTTCGGTGTCGCGTGCCGAAAGGAACAACACGGGTGCTGATGTTATGGAGCGCAGGCGACGGCACAGCTCGTAACCGTCCATACCAGGTAGCATAATGTCGAGGATGAACAGGTCATACTGCTTTTGGCGCGCGGCGGCGAGCGCGGATTCGCCGTTGTCGAACACGTCGACCGAATAGCCTTCCTTGGTCAGCGCATACCCGACGAATTCGGTGATCGAGCTTTCGTCGTCGACCAGGAGAATGCGCTTGTTCGTGTCAGTCATGTGTGCTCCTTTGGGTTTGGAAGCTTCGCCCGACTCTAGTTAGTCTGCGTACTGCTCTATACTATCAAATAACCTTAAATCGAGCTGAAAAATGCAAACGAAAAGCCGTTTTGCGAACATGACATAAAGTCGGGTTTTTGTCATTAAGTGAATCGGTAATATATAACAAAAATACTTAATGACAAAAAACCCGACTTTATGTCATAACCAGAGAAAGGTAGTGGTGGCTATGCTGTTCGTCGTCGATGTCGGAAACACCCAGACGGTTATCGGCGTATACGAAGGCCAAGAGCTGTTGCACATGTGGCGCGTTGCCACGGTCAAGACCGACACGAGCGATGAGCTGCGGTTAAAGGCATTGCCGCTCATCTCGATGGAAGGCATTGTCCTTGATGGCATCGGAGGCTCGGCGATTGCCTCGGTTGTGCCGTCGCTCACGGATGCGTGGAAGCGAGCGCTCGAGCGGATGTTCGGCACGTTGCCGGTTGTGTGCTGCGCGGAAACCGCGGCGGGGCTTTTCCAGACTTCATATGGATTTCCGTCGGAAATCGGGGCTGACCGCATTGCCGATGCCGTGGCTGCACAGCACCGCTTTGGGGCCCCGGTTGTCGTAGTAGATTTCGGCACAGCGACGAACCTCGAGGTTATAGACAAGGACGGCGTGTTCGTCGGTGGCATCATCGCACCTGGACTCGAAACGTCAGCGGCTGCCCTGTTTTCGCATGCGACGAAACTGCCGGCAATCGAGCTAACCGATCCAGGGACCGCTATCGGCAAGAACACGGTGCATGCCATGCGTTCGGGTATCGTGTATGGTGAGGCGGATCGCGTTGACGGATTCGTGCGCCGCGTGTTTGAGGAGCTCGGCTACGAGGCGCCCGTCGTTGCGACGGGCGGCCTTGCTGCAGTTATGGCGCCGCTTTGCAAGACCGTGACCGATGTTGATTCTAAGTTGACGCTCGAGGGCTTGCGGCTCGTGTATGCGAACTGCAGACAATGACATGTGGAGTGGGGCTTTTCCGTATGATGTTCAAAGTTGAAACCAGCTCGCCCGAGCAGACGCGCTCCCTCGGGGCGGCGCTCGGCGCGTGCTTGCAGCCCGGTGACGTTGTCCTTTTGAGCGGTGATTTGGGTGCGGGCAAAACCCATTTCGTTCAGGGCGTGGCTCGTGGGCTCGGAGCGAACGAGCGGCCGATCAGTCCGACGTTCAATATTGTGCTCACCTATGGGTCGGGCAGATTGCCTCTGCATCATTTTGACTTGTATCGGCTCGATTCCGAAGAGCAGCTCGAAGATATCGGCTTGCGCGAGTACTTGGAATCGGGCGGTGCGTGTTTTGTGGAATGGGCCGAGAAGTTCCCGTCGGCGTTCGACGAGTGCGTGCAGGTCGAAATCGTCAAATCCTCTGACGAAGGGCGCGTTGTACGTGCGAGCAGTGTCGGCAAGCGGGCGCAAGAGCTCGTCGAGAATTGGCGACAGGCATGGGAATCTCCTAATGATGGCAGGTTTTCGGTGTCCTCGGGTGAGCTTGAGGGTGTTGATAGGCTTGGCGAAATAAACAAGCACTCTGCGGTACGCATCGATGCGTTGGCGGAGTCATCCTCTATGGCAAGCGACGTGGTGCTTGCGTTCGATACCGCTAACGAAGTGGTGGCGATTGCTCTTGGCGAGCTCGCGCGCGAGAGCCGATCGGTGCGTGTCTTGGCGGCACGCGAAATCTCAGCGCACCGGGCGTCGAACACGCAGCTTTTGCCACGCATCGATGAGATGCTGTGCGAAACGGGCATCGGGCGCGAGCAGATAGCGTGCGTGTGCGTTGGGCGCGGCCCTGGCTCTTTCACAGGCGTGCGTATCGCAATGGCAACGGCTAAGGGCGTGGCGTCGGCTTTGGGCGTCGGGCTCGTGGGCGTATCGACGCTTGATGCCGTGGCGCTTAACGCGCAGGCCTTTGGCGTGCGCGGGCGTATTGTCGTCGTGGCAGACGCGATGCGCAAGGAGGTCTATCCGGCCCCGTTCGACCTGGACAATCTGGGCGCACATCGGCTTGCGAGCGATCGCGTGGTCAAGGCGGCGGCGTACGTAGACGATCTCGATGACCCAAATACCCTGCTCGTCGGCGATGCGTTGGCCAAGTACCGCGAGCTGTACGAGGATCGTGCAGAGATCGGCCCCGAAGAGCTCTGGGCCGTGACGGGCCGCGGGCTTTTGCTGGCATTGCAGGACGAATGGCGCAGTGTGCATGCCGACCCCTTCGATGCGAAGCGGCATGACCCCGGGTTTGCGCTGCCCGTATACACGCGCCTTTCGGATGCGGAGGAGCATGAGCGTGCACGTCTGGCTCTCGCTGATAAGAAAAACCTGGTCACGGGTGTGCAAGACGTGAGCGTTGCGCCCGATGGCGGCAAGGGCCGCCAGACGATGCACGAGCAATCCCAGTTGGTTGCGCCTGAAGGAGCCGACGGCATAACGTATCGCCCTCTTGACGCCGGCCGTGCTGCCGATGTCGCACGCTTGGAGCGCGAGGCGATGGGCAGTGATGCGTGGAGCGAGCGCCTGGTGTCAGACGAGCTTTCGCATGCGGACCGCACCTGGTGGATAGCCGAGTCGCAAGGCCGGCTCATCGGCTACGCTGGCGGGCTCGTCGTCGATGGGGACCTTCAGGTGCTCAAGATTGCAGTCGAGCCACCGTTCAGGCGCAAGGGGATTGCGAAAGAGCTGCTCGCACGCGTTTCTGACGATGCGCGAAACCTCGGGGCGAGCACGTGCTCGCTCGAGGTTCGCGTTTCGAATGAAGGAGCGCGCACATTCTACGAAAAGCTCGGTTTCGAGCTCGAGGGCATCCGCCCGCGCTACTATTCGGATCGTGAGGATGCGGCCATCATGAGCGGCCCCCTTCTCGTCTCCAAGCGCGATGTCGCCGGCATGGAGCTTGAGCATCATGAGCGTGACACGCGCAATCTCGAGGCTGCAGGTGAAAGCAGAAAACCCCGTATCCTCGCCATAGAATCGTCGTGTGACGAAACTGCCGCCGCCATCGTCGACGGCGATGGCACGCTTCTTTCGGACGTCGTCGCCTCGCAGATTGATTTCCATGCGCGTTTCGGCGGCGTGGTACCCGAAATAGCGAGCCGCAAGCATATCGAGGCGATTTGCGGGGTGTGCGAGGAGGCGCTGGCCACTGCCCGGCTCGATAGCGGCTGCGGCGCCGAACGTGCATGCGGCGAGATGGGCGCCGGCTCGAACGCCGGCGAGCGAGGACGTTGCCTGTCGTGGGCCGATCTCGACGCCATCGCGGTCACGTACGCGCCAGGCCTCGTGGGCGCGCTCGTCGTGGGCGTCGCCTTCGCGAAGGGCGCCGCCTGGGCGCTCGATGTGCCTTTCATCGGCGTGAACCATCTCGAGGGCCACCTATACGCGAATAGAATCGGATGCGACGACTTCGCGCCGCCGGCGGTCGTCTCGCTCGTTTCGGGCGGAAATACCCTGCTCGTGCATATGCGCGACTGGGGCGATTACGAAACGCTCGGCTCGACGATCGACGATGCGGTGGGGGAGGCCTTCGACAAGGTTTCCAAGGCACTCGGGCTCGGGTATCCGGGCGGGCCGATCATCTCGAAACAGGCGGCACTCGGCGATCCCGCTGCGATAGACTTCCCGCGCGCGATGCTGCATTCGCACGATTTGCGCTTCTCGCTCTCGGGGTTGAAGACGGCCGTGGTGAACTACATCAACAAGGAGCGCCAAGCCGGACGCGAGCTCAACATTCCCAATATCGCGGCGAGCTTCCAGCAGGCGGTCGTTGACGTGCAGGTTGCAAAAGCCAAGATGGCGCTCGTTCAAACGGGTGCGAAGACGTTTTGCCTGGGGGGCGGCGTCGCCGCGAACCCGGCGCTGCGCTTAGCCTACGAGCAGCTGTGTCGCAAGATGGGCGTACGCCTCGTCATGCCGCCGCTTTCGAGCTGCGGCGACAATGCCGGCATGATAGCGCTCGTGGCGCTCGACCGCTACCGTCAGGGGAAGTTTTTCGGGCTCGACGCTGACGCCTATGCGCATGCTGACCTCGACGAACCCTATTAAGAAATACGGGGTCTGACCTTTGGGAAGGGGTCAGACCCCGTGTGCATTCATGGGGAAGGGGTCAGACCCCGCGCTCATGAGGCCCGTGCTCGTTCCAGTGTTTCGTGCATGTCTGGCGAGGTCGAGCTGCGACCTGCAGCAGCTGAATCGTGTCAGCTGCTGCAATCTGGTTTATTTTGCGATGTGGCCGTCCTTGAAGGGCTTGACAAGGAAAGCGAACACGATGCCGATGATCAGGATCGGTGCTTGTACGGACACAGACGCCATGAACCAGTTGCCGTGCATGGAGTCGAGGACGGCGCCGAACAGCGGCGAGCCGATGGCTTGGCCGAAGTTCTGGCAGAACTGCAGCACGGCCATGCCCATTGTCGCGCCCATGGCCGATCCGCCCATGATCATCGGGGCCATCGGACGACAGCCACCTGCAACGGCTGCACCGGCGATGCCCTGCAGGATGATGAAGACGACCATGCAGGCAAAGGAAGCTTCTCCGCCAACGAATCCAAATGCGACGGCGACGAGCAACGCGACGCCGGCTCCGACGGCGATGAAGCGTTTGGAATTGGGCTTGAGCTTATCGGAAAGCGCACCTGAGAGCGGGGCGAAGATAAGCGACATTCCCATCATGAGCGACGTGATGGTACCTGCGACGTGATCGTCGAATCCCATGCCGCCACCTTCGACGGGAACCGTGAGCCAGTTCTGGTAGAACGTGTTCACGACGGCGAGGGTCGAGAGGCACAGCGCGAAAAACACGATGCCCAGATACCAGATGTACTTGTTCTTGAGGTAGGGCAGTGCGTCGCGGAACGTGCCCTCTATGCCCATGTCGCCGCCCTCGACGTTGGGCATGCGGAACACGAGCGCGAACACGACGAACATGAGCGCGCTGAAGATCGCGCAGAACCAGAACACCGTCAGATATCCTTGCGGGGCAACGCCTGGGTTTCCGCCGGCCATGGGAGCGGCGATGTTGAACATGAGCACGCATCCCAAGGGAACCCACGTCGCCCAAAGCCCCAGCGCAAGGCCGCGCTGCTTGGGTGGGAACCAGACCGATACGCAGGTCGGGGCAGCGACGCCGATGAGGCCGATGCCGATGCCCTCGATAAGGCGGCTGATCATGAGGACGGGAATGCTCGTTGCGAGTGCGGAAATCGCCGAGCCGATGGCCAGGCAGGCGAGCGAAAACAGCACGGTGTTCTTAAGGCCGATGCGCCGGCTGATGAATGCGGCGGGAAATGCCAGAATGACGCCGATGATGGCCATCGCGCTCATCAGCAAGCCGAATGTCGCGCCGTCGAGGCCGACGGGCGCAAAATTCGCGAACAGCCAGTTTGACAGCGGCGGAATCTTGAATTGCGTCAGCGGCGCGCAGATGCTCGCGAGGTACGTGACCAGTAGCATCACCCAGGAAAGTCCCGGCGCCTTTTCTCCCATGCGCTTTTCATCGGCGCTCAGCTCGTCAACGTTGGTGGCGTCGAAATCTCGAGCATCATCCATGATTTCCTCCTAAGGATCTGTATGCCGCAGCCAGCGAAACGATGTCGGCTCGTTTCGTTTCACGCGCCCCCTGCGCGCAATGCTTTGGCATTGCACACGCAGATTATTGGCCGCGATGTGCGTCATCCCCTAGGAACGGGATGGCTATTTTCTGGGAAAAAGGACTCTCATACCATAATGATGAGGCGATCTACCAGGCCTTTTTTAAGATGGTGAAAAACGCGTCGAAAGAGCGCCGACGTGAGGGAGCCGGTTATCGCGTTCAACCATTGTCTTCTTGCCGACTAGATTGATGGTGTCGGAACGACTCCATCCACGTTATTCCTTGGCAACCGATGCCCGGAACCTCTGCCCGCAACCCTAAGCACGAAGGTACGCCGTGGAAACGGGGAAGTCGAAATACGTTTCGGGATAGGGCTCGTTTTTGAGCGTGAAATGCCACCATTCGCAGAATATCGGCTCGAAGCCGTTGCGAAGCATAGCGTTTCGCAG
>CADBQL010000354.1 GCA_902796815.1 uncultured Coriobacteriaceae bacterium
CAATGGGAAGGGCCATGGTTCCTTCGGGCGCTTCGACGGGCGCTTTCGAAGCGGTCGAGCTGCGCGACGGCGACAAGGACCGTTACCTGGGCAAGGGCGTGCGCAACGCCGTTGACCATGTGAATAGCGAGATTGCCGATGAGCTCGTGGGCTTCGAGGCTGACGACCAGCGCGCCATCGACGACGCCATGATCGCTCTCGACGGTTCCGACAACAAGGGCGTTTTCGGTGCAAATGCCATCCTGGGCGTCTCGCTTGCCTGCGCGAAGGCCTCGGCAGAAGAGGCTGCGCTGCCGCTGTACAAGTACGTTGGCGGTCCGAACGCCCATGTGCTGCCCACGCCGATGATGAACATCCTCAACGGCGGCGTGCATGCCGACAACAATGTGGACTTCCAGGAGTTCATGATCATGCCCGTCGGCGCCCCCACTTTCGCCGAAGCGCTGCGCTGGTGCGCCGAGATTTACCACACTCTGAAGAAAGTCCTGCATGACGCCGGTCTCGGCGGCGGCGTAGGCGACGAGGGTGGTTTCGCCCCGAACTTCAAGACGAACAAGGAGCCGCTCGAGTACATCGTCAAGGCTTGCGAGGCTGCTGGTTATGCTCCTGGCACCGATATCATGTTCGCAATGGATCCGGCATCGACCGAGTTCTATAATGCCGAAACCGGCAAATACGTGCTTGCTGGCGAGGGCCGCGAGCTTTCGAGCGAAGAGATGGTCGACTACTGGGCCGCGCTTGTCGACGAGTTCCCGATCATTTCCATCGAGGACGGCATGGCCGAAGAAGACTGGGATGGTTGGAAAGCTCTGACCGACCGTATCGGCGACCGTGTGCAGCTCGTCGGCGACGACTTGTTCGTCACCAACTCCAAGCGCCTGGCCAAGGGCATCGAGCTTGGCTGCGCAAACGCCATCCTCATCAAGGTCAACCAGATCGGTTCGCTCACTGAGACGCTCGAGGCCATCGAGCTGGCCAAGACTCATGGCTACACTTGCGTAATGTCGCATCGTTCTGGCGAGACCGAGGACACCACGATTGCTGACCTGGCTGTCGCTTGCAATACCGGCCAGATCAAGACCGGTGCTCCGTGCCGCTCCGACCGCGTTGCCAAGTACAACCAGTTGATTCGCATCGAGGAAGCGCTCGAGACGCAGGCTGTCTACGCCGGCATGTCCGCGTTCTACAACATCAAGCGCTAATTTAAGCTGTGCCGTCTTGACGGACGGCGTACCGCTTGCACGTTGCAAAGTCCTGCGATGCTCCATCGAGGTTATCGACCCAATCTGGAGCATTGCGGGGCTTCTTGTTTTGCCGCCTATTTGGCTATGTTTGCCGGCTGGCTGACCCGGTGGATGAGTTTCGCCCCTGGGGTATGACTCATCCCAGAACGGGCGGCGCCCCTGAGATGTGGTTTATCCCAGGGGCGCCGCTCATTTCGTTTGCGCATGTGCAATTTGTTTGCACATCTGCTACTCTTGGACCTCGAAAGCATCCTTTCCAAGTCCACAAACGGGGCATACCCAGTCATCAGGAATGTCTTCGAAGGCGGTTCCGGGAGCAATGCCGCCGTCAGGGTCGCCGACTTCGGGATCATACTCGTATCCGCACGGGCATACGTATTTCTTCATGGAACACCTCTTTCTTCATCAGGCTTGCAAAAGCGCACGAGCGCTTTCTCGCCGTCTATTGTACAGAATGAGTCAATACTGATGTGCGAGACGCCCAATTCTTCCGCGGGAGTTTTACCATGGTTGCATGAACTATGCGCATTACGAAAAGATTCTTGTCGGCTGCTGCTTTCTGAGCATCTTCGCCAACGTTGGGTTGGCGTCGACAGCGTTTTCGGTGCACCAGCCGTACTTGGTGGCGATGGATGGGGTTGGCGATACGGGTGGCTCGCTCATCCTCTCGGCTCGTACGCTCGCGTCGTTGCTGGTCATGCTCGTGGTTGACCGCTACTATCGGCTGCTAGACGTGAGGCGTGGCTTGCTTGTCGCCAGCGTGTGCACGATGACGGGGTTTTATATCTATGCTTCAGCGCAAAACCTGCCTGTGTTCATGGCGGGCGCAGTTGTGTTGGGATGTGGGTATGGCTTCGGAG
>CADBQL010000355.1 GCA_902796815.1 uncultured Coriobacteriaceae bacterium
CTGAAGAACATCGGCGTCTATCGTATCGTTAATTGCTTTGTTGCTTTTAGAACCGGCGTTTATCCACTCCGATCCATCGGAGTAGTTAAGCTCGCTGCTAACGAAATACTTCCGCATCTTTGCATGAAGCACTAAATCTGAAACCGTAATCAGACATAATCGCTCATCCTTTCGCGTCTTGTATGCGAAAACCCCTACAGTGCTTGCAGCGCCTTGAGCTTCAGGTAGATACCAGCCGTCGCTTCGGCGTCCGCAAGTGCCCTGTGCGCATTGCTTAGCTCGACCCCCAGCTTCTCCGCCAGGTACCCTAGCTTCGTCATTTCCCATCCCTGGGCTTGCTTAAGTCTCTTGGCGTATCGGTTCGTGTCGAAGTAGTCGTTCGTGAAGTCGGTGCCGGTCGGCAGCGCGGCCTGGGCCAGCATGCGGATGTCGAACCCGACGTTATGGCCAACCAGCACCGCGTCGCCGGCGAACTCCTTAAAGAGCACGGCCACGTCCTGGTACGGCTTCGCGTCGGCGACCATCGCGTCGGTGATCCCCGTGAGCCGCTGGACCGGGCCGGGGATGCCCTTCCCGGGGTTGGCGAGCATCTGGAATCGCTCGACGACCTCGCCGTCAACGACGCGCACCGCGCCGATCTCGGTGATCTGGTCATTGCGGCCGAATCCGGTGGTCTCCGTGTCGAAGGCGACGAACGAGTCGAAGGCCGGCTCGTCAAGCTCGTGCATGCCGGCGAAGCGGTAGGCGGACTCCGAGGCGTGGGTGCCCGTGATGCCGTCCAGCACAGAGGCGGCGAACGAGGTTTCACCATCAGCTATCTCATCGAGGCTGCACACCAGGTTCTCCACCTTCGGGATGCCGCTGTACCTGGCCGCCCGCTCGAGCAATTTCAACTGCGAGGAATCCGCCAGGACCAGGGGCAGGCCTCCGGCGAATTCGAGGAGCCTGGGAAACGCCTCGAAGACGTCGGGCGCCGAGTCCATCTCCTCGCACGTGACCCCGAGGCAGCTCGCAGCCAGCGACTTGTCCCCTCGCGAGACCTTCCACGGCCTCACCAGGGACTCGAAGTCCCCGGCCTGGTCACCGTCCTCGACCTTGACGGCGATTATCTCGCAGATGCCCTTCACCCTGCCGGGGACGTCCCTGAGCCAGACGGCGCAGAAGTCGTCCGGAATTGCGTCAATCACCTCGAGGGGGACGAAGTCTTTGGGGGAAACCTTCTTCGGCCATACGGCGGTCCTGCCGGGACCGCCCCTCTTTCCGAGCTCGATTCCCTTGGAAGCGTAGATCTCGGAGAGCTGCTCGCGGGCCTCAGGGTTCTTCGGCCAGTAGGGCCTGTTACGCCACTTCTCGTTCTGCTCGAGCGCCTCGTCGAGGCTGGAGAGCTGCGAATCGACGCCCCGCCCCCAGCGGGAAAGGACGCCAGCAACCGCCTGGCCCTTTGCGAACTCGACGAGCTCGGTCGCCTCGTCGTAGTCGCCCGTCATGCCCATGAAGCCAACGGCGCTCGTGTATAACTCATGGAGTAGTCCCTCGGTCTCCGAGATGAAGTCCACGTACGGCACCGGCTTGAAGAATTCCCTGCGGTTGTAAACCTGTAGGAGCATGTGCATGATGACCTGGCTCTGCCTGTCCGCCCAATCGTGGGTATCAAGGAACGCTATCGCCGCATCCTCGAAGGTCGCGTCCTTAACATCCCCGAGGTAAAAGCACCGCTGGTACTCTATCTCCTCGTCCGGGAACAGCGCGAGGACGCTCGGAAAATCAGTCTGGTAGGCATCTCTCCATTTCTCGAATGACTCTACGTAAGCGCTTACATGAGGGTTCTCGCAGCGCTCCGGGGCGTACCTGCCAACCAGCTCGAGCAGCTCGTCGAGCACTGGTATCGTCCGATGCTCTTCGCAGAGTCGCTCGGCTGACTTATTCCCACAGTAGATACAGTTCATATCAAACTCTCTCTTTCTATAAATTGTGGATACCTAAGCCGATTCAGCTTTCATAAACGATTGCGTTACCAAAAAGCTCGTCTAGCATTATCTACAGCTTCATCAGCTCATCGTCGCAATCGTAATCGTTCGATGAGCGTAGGTATTTCGGCAGCAATTCCGAAACTCTTGGGAAATTGGTCATCTTCAGCACGCCGTAATACCGATTCTCGGCGCACCTTTCTTTGAAGCTGATTGCCACCGTGTTTCTCGCGGCCGTTTTCACTAGAAGCAACGGATAGTATCCGTTGTCGTAAACCACATCTGCGGCGATTTCATAGATAATCTGGCCAGCTTTGACGCCACCGTTGGCATTTCTCGGAAGCTCCCCCAGGAAGACAGGCAAAACGTTCTCGTTTGTCAACGAAGCAACCAACTGGAAAATCTTCTCTAGCAGATCGGCGGTCTCTTCTGCGGACGCTCTGTAATCGTCCTTCTTATATAAGTTGATTTCGCTCTCACCGCACATGGCCGTAAACGACACGAGCTCTGAACCGCTCTCTAGGAGACCGCAAATCTCTCGCAACCCATTAACAACGTCGAATCTCACCGTAATCGGGCCACCAACGACATCGACCTTCACGAAATAGCAATCGTCCTCCACGAATCCCAAGCTCTTCTCGCCGCCCAATAGCATATGCGCCTCATCGAGAGATGCTGCATCGAGGCTTCCCTCGCGGTATAGGTGACGAACTCGCTTGGCAAAACCTTTGGCGACTTTTGCGTCAACGAAGGGACCAGCAATATCGCTCTCGGTAGCTTGCCCCTTTTTCGATTCGTCAATCCTTTCAAGTAGCCAAGCGACTATTTCTGCGCTGCCATGTTCTTGTGCTGCTTCCAGGCATTCGTTCAAGAGTTGAGAAGACTCTACCCCCTCCCACGACAGGGACTCTTTAAGCTCTGTGAGCCATCCCCGGGCTGCTGATATTAGAGGGATCCTGTTTGCGTTGCTGACAGAGGGGCCAAGATAAGGGAGGAAGCTCTTTATCACCTCCGGGTCGTACTCGTAATATTTGGTCGACCAATTCTTCTCAGCCCAAGCTTTCATGGCCTCATCTCCTACAGCCTTCGCGACATAATCGACCGCAGATGCGTCGCAATGGGGTGCAAGTAGGTCGAGGGGTTC
>CADBQL010000356.1 GCA_902796815.1 uncultured Coriobacteriaceae bacterium
TCGCCGCCATCTGCTGCGAGAACCTGCGCCGCTATGTCGCCGGCGAGCCGCTGACGCACCGAGTGTTCTAACTGTACGGCAAATCGGAGGGTGCGCACCGATTCGGTGCAACCGGGCGGCTGCGCGCGATGGAATGGGAGGTTGAGCTTACGCCAGTTCCCAGAAGGCGATGGCAGCAGCAGCGGCAACGTTAAGCGAGTCGACTTGGTGCGCCATCGGGATGAGCACGGTGAAATCACAGGCCGAAATCGTGGAGTCGCGCAGGCCATCACCCTCTGTGCCGAGCACAATTGCCAAACGTTCGGCGCGTGCGAGGAGCGGGTCACGCAGGCCAATCGAGTCGTCGCGTAAAGCCATCGCCGCTGTCGCAAATCCTGCCTCATGCAAATGCGGCACCAGATTAGGCGCCCAATCGCCCGCACCGGGAATGCGCGCCCATGGCACCTGAAACACCGCCCCCATGCTCACGCGCGCACAACGCCGGTAATAGGGATCGTGACATGACGGCGTCACGAGCACACCGTCCATCCCCAACGCGGCAGCCGATCGAAAGATTGCGCCCATGTTGGCGTAATTCGTCACGTCTTCGAGCACGGCGATACGCCGAGCGCCGGCAATGACATCGTCAACCGCTCGCGGCGCTGGCCGTTCGAAGCACGCAAGCGCACCACGCACGACTTCGTATCCCGTAATTTCGCGAAACTGCTGCGCCGTGGCAAAGAAAACCGGCGCTTCGGGATTGGCCGCCTGCACGCGCTCGATAATCGAGCGATCGTGTGCGAGCCACCGCTCATCCACAAGTACGGACACGGGACGTACGCCCGCATCGAGCGCTCGCTCGATTACACGCCCTGACTCTCCGATGAACAGTCCCTGCGGATTGTCGCGCCTAAAGCCTTCACCCCGTTTGAGCTGGCCATCCGTCATGCCCGAATACGGTCGTAGCCGCTTGTCGTCTAGGTTATGCAATTCGATGAGCGACATATCGCTCCTTCATCAATGTAGAAAAGCCGGGTTTGCTTTCTCTTGCGCGAAAGCAAACCCGGCTAACCCCCACATACTTACTTGAAGACGAAAACCACGAGGATGATGATGAGAAGAATTAGGGCAACTACGCCGATGATGCCGATCTTGGCGATCTTTGAGCGCTCCTTGCTTTCGGCGAGGAGGTCACGCAATTCTTCGTTCTCGACATCCATCTGATAGAACGTGTCTTCGTCGGCTTCAACGCTTGCGCGCAGCTTAGCCGTTTCATCAGGATATTGGTAAACCGTATCGCAATACTGGCGGCGTTTGCGAGCAACCGAAATTGTCTCGGCAAGCTCAGCAATCTGAGCTTTGAGATCATCTGCCTGCTCTGTAAAATCCTTGATACTGCGCTCGAGCGGCGCCTCAGCTTGCTCGATTTGACTCTTGAGGTCATCGAAACGCTTCTGAACCTGATCGAGGGCGTCTTTTGCCGCATTGCTGCGCGCAGAAGCCTCCTCGTAGGCCGCCTGCACCACTTCGTACTTAGCGGAGGCCATCGCAGCATCGTCGGTGCCTTCAGCCTTGCGCCGCTCGCTTTCGGCTGCATTCAACTCCGACTTGCGACTGCGTTCGTCATTCTTGGCCTGCTCAGCCGTTGCCTTTGCACGGCCAAGCATAGCTTCGACGGGCTCGAGCTGAGAGTCGTTGTAGTCACGCATGCGCTCGAGAGTATCAGACGTTTCTTCTTGCTGGGCAGTGACTTGGGCGAGCTGCGTCTTGAGGCGCTCGCGCTCGTCCGTCGCCCGGTCGATGATGTTGTCCTGCTCTGCCACGAGGGCAAAATAGTTCGCAAGAATATCTTCGCGATCGGCGAGTTCTTCCTTGTCGATGGCAAGCTTTTCGCCAAACGAATCACGCTCACGCTCGCGCGCCTTGAGTTCGCGACCTTGACCGATAGAATCCTTGAGCGCAATCAAACTCGACTGCATACCAGCGAATGCCGCAGCAGCAGCATCGCCCGCAGCGCCAGCAACCTCGCGTGCCTTGTCGGCTCCACCAGGTGCATCGACGTCTGCCTGCTCCTCTTCCTGAGCTCCGGTGGGCGCTTCGTCGCCCGACACCGGTGGAAACTCGCCCGTTTTTGAAAGGGGTTCGTCTACATCGCCAGATTCGAAGCCTTCATCACCTGCAGATTCGAAATTTCGAACAGGCGTGAAGCGATGCGTCGACGCCGGGTCATCCGACCTCGTTTCGACAACATCAACTTCGCCGTCAGCGCCTGCATCGGAATCTTGGGCATCATGACTGGAAGGCTCCACCTCGGGTACGAGGTTCGACAAATCGAACCCGCCTGTTTTGTCGGGACCAAACGGAATGGTAATATCGCGACCTGACATCGAGCGCTCCTTTTCGCATACGTTAGTTGCGGGTTGGTTGTCTCCCCGCACAACCCAGCAAACATATGATGGTTCACCACCTGGTCCCCGCTCCTGACGCGCCAGATGGCAAAAGTCCACTTTCGGCCCCGAAGTATACCACGAGCTTGTGGGCAACCTATGATTGCCGCTCTATTCCCTGATGGGCCGCGTGCCGGGAGCTTGGCGACTCGCCTGGCCCCGGCACGCGGCCCATCACGCTCAATCGGTTATTTTGCAACCTTCCCGTTCTTGTAGGTCTGATGCACAAGTGGGGTGTTCATGCGATTTCCGAGCACGTCGGTAATCTGGTAACGGAACGCGAACGAGCCGTCGCCGAGGCCTTCGTACACGATTTCGGCATCTTCATGCCCGGTCATCGTCTCAAGCGGAATGACGGCGTTGATGCCCGTCTTGGCGTTTTCGGCCGGGAAAAGGAACTGAACCTGGTCGCCCTCTTCGAGAAGACGTCCGGTCTTGGCGGACATGCCCGTTGCCTGGTTGGCCTCATCCCACACGCACAGCGCGTTGTACTCGTTGGATTGGAAGTCGTAGTTTATGACGAGGCCCGTCTGCTCGCCGTTGAGCAAAATCGGAACATAGTAGAGGTTGTAGCCTTCGCCGACCTCGCACAACGACGCGCTCACGTAATGGCCGTCAATTGTCAGCCAATCGTCCTGGAAGTTATCCACGAACTTGCCAGTATCATACGAGCCGTTCATATCGTTGTCAGAGCCCAGGTAGCACAAGATGCCGAGTTGATCGAGGTACACATACATCTCGAACGCCACGTCTGCAACCTGGTCGACGCCCTCGGTAATCTGCAGCTGCACATGGCCTGCCTTGTTGACGGCTTGCTTGTACTTGATCTTCAAATCCTTTTCGGCGACGGGCTCGCCGTGCAAGGGCACGAAGTTGTCGAATTTATTCCACTCGTAGTTGTCGTACACGCCGAACATGACGGCCAAAAACTGCAGGTAAGGCGTGTTATCCGTAACCGCGGCATAGCGCCTGAAATCGTTGCGGTCCATAATTTGGAGCGGATAGTACACCGAAAGCCCTGACGCGCTCGCGCGGTTGCGGCCATGCACCTCGTAGACGACGGCTTGGTCGATTGCATTGATCACGTCCGTGGCATCGCTTCCGATGACATCGCCCGTCTTACTCATGAGGTCAGCCAAGTCGACCATGTTCATGCGGTAGAAACCCGTTTCGCCAAAACTCTCGGCCGATTTCGCGCCCTGCTGCAAACGGCGTAGCTTGGAATTGTCGATGGTCGAAAACGCGATATCGTCCGATGCGTTTTCGAACGCCTTGGAAACCGTTCCAACTTTGGCCAGGTCGATGACCGAAAGCGTAGCCATCCCCTGCTGACGGTACGTCCCGCACTTGTTGTAGTACGTCTGGCAGATAACGGTACCCAAATCCTTGCCCGACGTGCCCGGATGCGCGGCCAGCCAGTTTGGCCACGACGTGTAGTCCCATCCGGCGCCTGGCTCGGATTCCTCTGAAGCCACCATATAATTGCCGTAAGGCGAAAGTATCTGCGCAGTCTCGACCGTTGCCATCAGGCAGGTGTCGAACCCGATAACATCAAACTTGGCACCGACGCTCTTCATCGCGTCGCGCATCTCGGGCAACGTGAGCGAATCGGCGTTTCCCTTGGAATCGTACGGGTAGATGTCGTCTTGGCACACACCCGTAATTGAACCTCCGCCGTGATCCCAGATCACAACCATATAGTGATCGGCGGGGTAGTTCGTCGTGCCCCATTTGAGGAAATCGGCGAACGTGGACTGCGCGGCCATCGACGCCGACGGCTGCTGGTCGAGAAGCGCCATTTTGCCGTTCTGAATAGCATAACGGCTCAGGTAACGCGAGCTTATAACGTTGTTCTGCCACGCTTTGGCACCACCCGTTTGCACGATGTACGTAACGCTTTGGCCCAAATTTGCCTTGGAAAGCTCCACAAGATTGTTTGTGGCCTGACCACCACCCTGACGCGCGGGCGTGCTTTCGAGGTCAGAACCGCACAGGTACATGAGTACGGTCCAAGTCTCGTTGGGATTTCCCTGACCTAAAGAGTTGTCAATCTGATAGGCCGAGACGCTCTGCGAATTGTCATAGTAGCTCGAGGAGTCAAGGCCGAACAGGAAATCGAGCAATCCACGGCTCTTGCCCGGAGTTTCTGCGGGATCGACCGCTTCGTAGGGAACGAGAACGGAATCGCTTGCAGAATCGACTGCAGAATCAGCCGCTAGTTGCAGGCTGCTCTGCGATTGTGCTGCAGAATCACCCGTCATGCCCGCCGTCTTCAGACTCGCATCAGTTTGTGTGCCGGCGCCACCCGAACTGAACAGGAACACGAGCGCGGCAATGACCACGACGAGGATGGTCGGCAAGCCCATTCTCTTTCCCGAGCCAGCGCCTGTGCCCGCGCTGCTCTGAGTTGCGCTCTGCTGGCTTGCTTGCGAACTGCTCTGGGGCTTTGGAGCTGATGAGACGGCGTGCGTCGTGCTGCTCGACGCTGCGGCGTCATGCGCGACGGACGCGCTCGCCCCCGCCGCAGTGGCGGATGTCGCGGGCGTCCCGGTCGGATGGCTATGCACGTGCGCGCTCGGGCTGCTCTGCTGGGCTTGGGGCTTGGGCTTGACCTGTTGTGCCTGCTGAGACGCAGAGGAGCTTGCATGCGCGTCGCCGCTCGCATGAACATGGGGCCGCGCATGCACCTCTCCATGCGCATTAGCCTGCGCAGATGACTGAACCTCGGGCTTGTTCCCGTTCGATGTTTGAGCGTTTATCGCGCCCGATACCGCCTTCGACTCACCTTTGGGTGTTTGCCTCTCGTGCATACGTCGCCCCTATCACGTGGTTTTTCGCTTGTATGTACTATACCCGAATTGAAATGCGCTGTGACGCTCGTATCCGCAGATGAAACCAATCCGATGCATTCGCAGTTCCTCGCAACCCCGCGACCA
>CADBQL010000357.1 GCA_902796815.1 uncultured Coriobacteriaceae bacterium
CATCTTGTTGGGATCCGAAAACCCCGCATACAGGTACCAGGAACCAATCATGTGGTTATAACACCTTTATCCTTGCTCGAATGCTAAGCTAATATCGCTTTATACGCATGTATGATGCGAATTGTCCCAGAGATTGCAATAGTCTTGTTTCTTGGGCAACTGCCTTGAGCCCTTTTGTTACAGCACGGTCGCACACCTGCTAGCTTTGCTCAAACATGAGGTCTTAAAAAGTTTTGTGGGCAGCTCTTTTTCGCTGCCCACAAAGATTCTCCCACTTGAGGCGCTGCGCCGCTACCTATCGCGACCAAGTATGGCGAGCAGGCGAATGAACAGATTCACGATGTCGACGTAGATGTCGGCGGCGCTGTCCACCGCGTTGTCGAGCGTCGGCGGGTACGCCTGCGCCTTCTGCCAGTCGTAGCCGATGTAGAGCGAGAAGATGACGACGAAGATGTAATCGAACGCAACCGGATCGGAGTGCGTGAAGAGAATCATTCCGACCTCGGCTATCAGCGTGATGACGAGCGCAGCGAAAAGCGCCGTGCCCATCCTCGCAAAGATGCCCGGCACGACCGTGGCCGCCACGACCATGGCCAGCGATATCGCGGCGGTCAGCATGAAGGCGCGTGTGACCGTAGTCGCTGTGTAGGACTGGACGGCTGCCGCAACCAGGTAGCCGAACGCAGCAGATAGAACGAGAAAGCCGATGAAGCTCACCGTAGGGTTGTCCGACTTGTAGATGACAAAAACCGAGCCAAATGCCGCGACGATGAATCCGATAAGCACCGCCCAGGGATACTCGGCCATAATCTCGAAAGCGGATGCTGGCAAAAACTGCGCCATCGCAGCGTTAATCAGCAAGCCTATGACGAGCACGATGCCAATAACGGCGTTGTAGGCGCGCCGCGACAGCTCCGCGCCGCCCGTTTTCTCCATGCGCTGGAGTTTCATCTCCTTGTTATCCAATACCGCTGTAGCCATGTTTTCTCGCTTTCCCCCGCCATCGAATCACCGGCAGGTTTATCTATGCGCCGCCCAAGCTCCCATCGCTTGGATGCTTTTTTCTTCATGTCCCGCATATTTTACGCTATCTGCACCCGCTTCGTCTCATGCCCCGGACGTGTCAAAACTGCGACTTCCGACCTATTGGATTTGATGCTGCGACGGGGCATCGGACAAGACGGGGACGGTGGCATGACAAACCACCGCCCCCGCAGCACCCCGCCCCAAAAGCGGGTTCACATCATCGTATCAGCGGATTACTCAAAGTCGATGTTGAATGCGTTGCCGTCGTTGTCCACGTGGTACTCGTTGACGTTTCCGTTGTCGTCTTCCGTTGTCACATGCCAGCACAGGCCATGCTCCTCGGTCTGCTCAGGATACGCGCCTGTGGTCTTTCCGCCGCTCGCATCCTCGGCGATTGCGCATGCATCGTCTTCGGAGAGTGAAAGATCCGTGCTCGAGTTCGAATCGAATTCGGCATTATAGGCGTTGCCGTAGTTGTCAACGTAGTAGGTGTTCTCGTTGCCGTTGCTGTCGTTCGTCGTAACAACCCACACCCATCCGTGGCCATCAACGTAGTCCTGGTAAGAGCTTACAGTCGTACCGCCGCTCGCATCCTCAGCTGCCGCTTCGGCATCCCCTTCGGATATGGTCATATTGGCTTCAGAGGACTCGTCGCTATCGTCGTCATCGTCGGCGTCGTCGTCATCGTCGTCGGCGTTGTTGTTCTGCGTGCTTTGCTCGCTCTGGTTATCCTGCTTGGGCTGCACCTTGGCATTCGCATCTTTCAGGCCCTTTACGATGGCGTCCACATCATCGGAGTCCAAAGTCACTTCCTCACCGCCAAGCCCTTGGTAGGTAACACCGAAGTCCTGCGTGCCGTCACTCCAGGTGAGGACCGTGGCCGCACCCTTGGCCGGCCCGTAGAGGGTCACGTCAAGGCCCTCGTAGCTCTTCGTCCACTTCTGCGCGAACTCAGTCGTATCGCGGTCGGAAAGCGGCGCGTCGTGCGTGCCGTCGGCTTTGCGCACGTAAAGCCCAATAGCGCCTTGCTCATACGCTGCCTGGGCTACTCCGCCGGCATACGAGAACGTGGGGTTTACGTAATCGACGTCATCAATCGTAACCTTGTCCATGACACCGAACTTATCGAATCCCGCACCCTTCGCGGCATCATCTGCCGTTGTGGCATCGTTCCAAGTAATGGCATCGACGCTCTGGCTCGGAGCGGCCGCGCTCGACGAGGGCTCTGCCGCATCGGACGCGCTCGGTGCCTCTTCGCTCGCCGCTGATGGGCTAGGCTCACTCGATTCCGACGAGCTAGGAGCGCTCTGCGAACCACATCCTGCTAGAAGAAAAGCTAGCGCCATCATTATGGCAAGAACAGTAATCTTCTTCATTTCAACTCCAATCTACTGATTTTGTCCTTACGCATTTGCGCTTCGCACATTGTACTCGCCTGTATTCAGTCTTGTCCATTCTGCTTAGCATCTACTGTAGGGACAAGCGCCTTCGCTGCTTGGACGCCTGAGCGGAAAAACACTCATCCTACTCGAATCATGCTGATAGTTCGGATGAGTATCCTCAACGGGTTTGGGGATGCGATCAAAGAGTTAGACTCTTTTAAACCCGAATTGAAGCACGCATGTACAATCAAGAGTACAAAGCGCCTGCGCTGCGACACCTGCTAAAAGGTGCGCACCTCGCAGGTGATTACAGAAGAAGAGGTGGCCAGCATGACATATGAGAAAGAAATCGCGCGCTTGCACGCGGCAATCGAAGACGCCGACGCCGTTGTGGTCGGCGCGGGAGCGGGGCTTTCGACCGCCGTCGGCTTCACGTACGCAGGCGAGAGGTTCGAGCGGCTGTTTCCCGACTTCATAGCGAAATACGGATTCCGCGACATGTACTCGGCGGGGTTCTTCACGTTCGCCACCTTTGAGGAGAAGTGGGCGTTCTGGAGCCGCTACATCTGGTGCAACCGCTACGAACCAGCGCCGAATGAAACCTACAGCAAGCTGCTCAGCTTGCTTGAGGACAAGGACGTCTTCGCTATCACCACCAACGTTGATCACCAGTTCCAGCTGGCCGGCTGGCCAAAAGAGCGCCTGTTCTACACGCAGGGTGACTACGGATTGTGGCAATGCAGCAAACCGTGCCACGACGCGACCTACGACAACTACGACACAGTGAAGCGCATGGTCAAAGAGCAGCGCGACATGCGCGTGCCGAGCGAGCTCGTGCCCTATTGCCCGAAATGCGGACGCCCAATGGCCATGAACCTGCGCGGCGACGATACATTCGTGGAGGACGCCGGCTGGCACGCCGCCGCCACGCGCTACAGCGATTTCCTGGAAGCGCACCAAAGTGGCGATGTGCTCTATCTGGAGCTCGGCGTGGGCGGCAACACGCCCGGCATCATCAAGTACCCGTTTTGGCGCTTCGTGAACGCAAATCCCAGTGCGACCTATGCGTGCGTGAACCTAGGCGAGGCGTGGGCGCCGAGCGAGATCCGCAACCGATCCATCCTGATAGACGCTGACATCGACGCCGTCCTGGGTGAGCTTCTGGAAGTGAGGCATTAGGAGATGGATGCAAGACGCAAGGCCGAGCTGCTCGAGCAGCTCGTAAGCATGCTTGAAGACGAGAGCGGCCTGTGCGCCGCAGACGTCATAGCCGAGGAAGACCCGTGGCTGCAGTTTCGCGCGTTCGTAAACGTGCGTCCGCCCTGGCCTGCGAGCGAAGAGTTCTTTGCCGCCCAGGACGAGCTTCTGCAAGGCATGATCGCCGAAGCCGGCGTCCATGGCATCGACGAGGCGACACCTTCACCGGCCGACCCGCGCTTGCGGCTATGGCGCGGAGACATCACGACGTTTTCTGCAGACGCGATCGTAAACGCCGCGAACTCGCAAATGCTCGGATGCTGGGCACCGCTGCATTACTGCATCGACAACGCCATCCACACGTTCGCGGGCGTCCAACTGCGCATCGAATGCGCTCGCCTCATGGCCGAGCAGGGCTACGAAG
>CADBQL010000358.1 GCA_902796815.1 uncultured Coriobacteriaceae bacterium
CACAAGCATCGGGTTGTGGCTCAGTTTGGTAGAGCGCTGCGTTCGGGACGCAGAGGTCGCTGGTTCAAATCCAGTCAACCCGACCATCGAAGTTGAAAGGGATGAATTCCAACGGATTCCATCCCTTTTTTCTTAGATAGAACATGTAATTCCGCCTCTGAGGAGGATAACGTGAAATTATTCGGCATGGGTGGCTTGGAGCTTGTCATTATCCTGGTCGTTGTTCTTCTGATTTTTGGACCCAAGAACCTGCCTAAGCTGGGCAAGGCGCTTGGCAAGGGTGTTTCTGGTTTACGCCAGGGTATCGAGTCCGGCAAGGGCAAGATTGACGAGAAATTCGAAGAAGCAGAAGCCGAGCGCGTTGAAGAGGCCGCCGCGCAGGCTGCAAGCGATGCTGCGAAGGTTGCAACGCAAGCGGTAGATGAGACTAAGCAAGCTGCGGAAACAAAAGACGAAGCCCAGAAATAGAGATCGAAGACGTGGAGTTCGGCTAGGTGCAACAACTAGGCGGCCCCCCATAACGATAGGGAGAACCGATATGGCAAACGATAACTTTATCCTCACCCCCGAAGGGCGCGAAAAGCTCGAAGAGGAACTGTACTTCCTCGAGACCGAAAAGCGCGCCGAAGTTGGCGAGCGCATCAAAGTAGCGCGAGAATTCGGCGATATTTCCGAAAACTCCGAGTATGACGACGCCAAGAACGAACAGGGCATGGTCGAGGCGCGCATCGCCGAGATTTCGCGCATCCTTTCGGAGGCAACCGTCGTCAACGCGCCGAAGCGCTCCAATAAGGTCAACATCGGTTCAACCGTCACCATCGACATGGGCGGTCGCGAGCGCGTTTTCACGATTGTGGGCGGTGCCGAAAGCGATGTGGCAGACGGTAAGATCTCGAACGAATCGCCCGTTGGTGCTGCGCTCATCGGCCACAAGAAAGGCGACCGCATTGAGACGACCGGTCCAACTGGCCGCAAGATCGAGATGGAAATCCTCAAGATCGAACATTAGCGTTTGGCGCTCCGCCATGGTGCGGGGCTTGCGCAAAAAAATGCAAGAACATGTGACCAAAAGGGAATATCCCTTTTGGTCACATTTCCGAAGAGGGAACGGAGCAGATAATGGCAGACGAAAGCCAAGTGCAGGCAATCGAAGACGATCCGATCGAGGTGCGCAAGGCCAAGCGGCAGGCGATTCTCGAGGCGGGCGGTAATCCGTATGGCCATGCGTTCGACTATTCGCACCATGCAGTCCAGATAGAGGAGGGCTGGTCGCACCTGGAATCTGGGGACTCTACCGAAGACGCAGTTGCGATGTGCGGCCGTATCATCGCCAAGCGCGTTCAGGGCAAGGTGAGTTTTTTCACGATGCGCGATACGACGGGCGAGATTCAGCTTTTCTGCCGTATCAACGTGCTCGGCGAGGATGCGTATGCGCAGATGAAAGACCTCGACGTGGGTGACTGGATCGGCGTGTGGGGCACTGTCATGAAGACGAAGCGCGGGCAGCTGAGTGTAGCGGTCGAGCGCTTCGAGCTGCTGAGCAAGTCGCTACGTCCGCTGCCGGAGAAATTCCACGGCCTGGCCGACAAGGAGATCCGCTACCGCCAGCGCTACGTCGACCTGATTGCGAATCCCGAAGTGCGCGACGCGTTCGTCAAACGCTCCAAGATCGTTTCGGCAGGACGTCGCTATATGGAAGAACAAGGCTTCTACGAGGTCGAAACGCCGTTTTTGCATTCGATCATCGGCGGTGCCAACGCCAAGCCGTTCGTCACGCATTTCAATGCTCTCGACCGCGATTACTACCTGCGTATCGCTACTGAGCTGCCGCTCAAGCGTCTGCTCGTGGGTGGTTTCGAGCGCGTATTCGAGATCGGTCGTCAATTTCGTAACGAGGGCATGGATCCGTACCATAATCCCGAGTTTACGACGATGGAGGCCTATCAGGCGTTTACGGACCTCGATGGCATGAAGCGCCTCACGCAGGGCTTCATCCAGGCCGCCGCGCTTGCGGCATGCGGCACGCTGCAGGTCGAGTACCAGGGGCAGACGATCGAGCTCGGCGGCGAGTGGCGTTCGGCTTCGATGATGGAACTCGCATCGGAAGGCGCGGGAGAGGACGTCTCGTTCGAGCGTACGCGCGAAGAGCTCGTCGAGATTCTCGAACGCAACGGGGGCCATGCAGAAGCCGCATGGGGCAAGGGAAAGCTCATTGCCGAGATCTTCGAGGCTGTTGCTGAGGAAAAGCTCGTGCAGCCCACGTTCGTGTGCGACCATCCGCTTGAGGTGTCGCCCCTCGCGAAGAAAGATCCCGACAATCCCGAGATTACGCAGCGCTTTGAGCTGTTCATCTGCGGTCATGAGTATGCAAATGCTTTCAACGAGCTTAACGACCCGATTGACCAGGCCGAGCGTTTTCATGCGCAGGTCGCGGCCAAGGATATGGGCGATGATGAGGCCATGGGCTTTGACGCCGACTACATCCGTGCGCTTGAGTATGGTATGCCGCCCGCCGGAGGCGTCGGCATCGGTATCGATCGCCTAGTC
This sequence comes from uncultured Coriobacteriaceae bacterium, assembly GCA_902796815.1. Classification (GTDB taxonomy): domain Bacteria; phylum Actinomycetota; class Coriobacteriia; order Coriobacteriales; family Eggerthellaceae; genus UBA9715. Next base: position 2,548 of record CADBQL010000358.1, read on the forward strand.
ATGCTGCTGACCGACAGCGAATCGATCCGCGATGTGCTGCTGTTTCCACATATGCGCGAAGAAGCCTAATCCCATTTTGTCTGTCTGCGAACCGCGCCCTGGGGCGCGGTTCGTTCTGCTGATGAGTTTTGCCCCTGGGGCGCGACTCGCATTGACAATGAGTTTTGCCCCAGGGGCAAAACTCATTGGCCTATAATAGAGCGGAAGGCATAAGTTATCGAGTCTGAAGGAGTTGATTGGTATGGCGTTTTGCACAAATTGCGGTGCCACTCTGGAAGAAGGCAAGAAGTTTTGCACGTCTTGCGGAACGCCTGTTCAGGCCGCAAGCGCACAGGCCGCGAGCGCGGGGATTGATTCCGCGCCTATAGAAGTTGAGCCCGTGTCCGCTGCATCCAATCCTGCGCCGGTGCAGGCTGAGCCCGTGTTCGAGCAATCGACATACAACACGCCGCCAGCTCAACCTGCTCAGGACCCGTTCGGACAGCCTGCAAGTGGCTATCAACAGCCGCAACCAGCATCGTTTGCACCAGCTGGGCAAACAACTCCGCAGGCGACGGATAGCGGAAGCATTGGTTGGGCCATCCTTGGCTTCATCATTCCGTTAGTGGGTATCATACTGTTCTTCGTATGGCAAAAGCAAAAGCCGCAATCAGCGAAGATGGCTATCCTCGGTGCTGCAATCAGCATCGTTTTGGCACTTTTCATGAGGGTTTTCGTTCATTAATTGGAAGTGAATCTAAGCGCTCCCTTTCCTCGACACGGCAATGAGCTGGGTTTGTTTTCACGTTATGATGTGGAAACAAACCCGGTTTGCTTTCGCGGGCTTTCGAAAATCTGATGGAGCACAAATAAGATTTTATAACGAGAAGGTGTCAAATTAGCACTCGCGGCTCCTGAGTGCTACTATGCTTCGCAAGCATATTTTCGAGTAGAAGGAATTTTATGTCATTTGAAAAATTTACAGACAAGGCACGCAAGGTCCTTGTTCTGGCGCAGGACGAGGCGCGCTCGCTCCATCAGCCCTATGTGGGTACGGAGCATCTGCTGCTCGGCCTGATCCAGGAAAAGGAGGGCCTTGCGGCACAAGCGCTCGACCGGTTGGAGGTGCGCTACGACGACGTTGTAGGCGCCATTCGGCAGACGGTCGCCATCGATGCCGACGCGGATGTCTCGGGTCACCTCAGCTTCACCCCGCGCGTAAAGCGAGTTCTCGAGAACGCGCTGCGCGAGGCCATGCAAATGGGGCAAAGCTATATTTCGACCGAGCATCTACTGCTCGGCATCGTGCGCGAGGGCGAGGGCACGGCGCTCGACGTCCTGGCGCGTCTGGGCAAGTCGGGCGATGACGTGCGCGGAGCTTTGAACGACCTCGTGGGCCAAAGCCCGGTGTATGCCGGTCGCAACCAGCAGACGCAGGGGCCTGGCGCATCCGACAGCATGCTTAAGGAATTCGCCACTGATCTCACAAAGAAGGCGCGGGAAGGAAAGCTCGACCCGGTCATCGGCCGTGCGGGCGAGATTGAGCGCATTATGCAGATCCTCAGCCGCCGCCAGAAGAACAACCCGATGCTCATCGGCGAGCCCGGCGTTGGCAAGACCGCGGTAGTCGAAGGTCTCGCACAGCTAATCGTGAGCAATCAAGTTCCCGACATCCTGCACGGAAAGCGTCTGTTCACGCTCGACGTGAGCGCGCTCGTCGCCGGTTCCAAGTATCGCGGCGAGTTCGAGGACCGCATGAAGAAGTGCATCAAGGAGGTCATGGACGCAGGCGACATCATCCTGTTCATCGACGAGATCCATACCATCATAGGCGCGGGCTCGGCTGAAGGCTCAATCGACGCCGCCGCCATCCTCAAGCCGCCTCTGTCGCGCGGTGATATCCAGGTCATCGGTGCGACCACGACTGAGGAATTCCGCAAGCACCTCGAGAAGGATTCGGCGCTCGAGCGGCGTTTCCAGCCGATCGTGATCGGCGAGCCCAACGAAGAGCAGGCCGTGCGTATCATGGAGGGCCTTCGCGACCGTTACGAGGAGCACCACCACGTGCACTTCACAGATGAGGCGCTCCAGGCGGCAGTTCAGCTGTCGAGCCGCTACATCCAGGATCGCTTCCTTCCTGACAAGGCCGTCGACGTCATCGACGAAGCCGGCGCGCGCATGCGCATCCGAAATATGACGCTGC
>CADBQL010000359.1 GCA_902796815.1 uncultured Coriobacteriaceae bacterium
TCTGCGCCCGCGCCCACCATACTAACACCCGCATTCGCAACCCTTGCCGCACGTGCGGCGTCATCGTATGAGCATCCGCGCTCCTCATAAGCCTCGCGATAGATACGTTCACGCTCGGCAAGCTGCTTTTCCCCAAGGCCGAGTGCGTTTTGCAAGCTGCCTTTCTCCTCGTTGAACGCGCGCATGCCGTCGTGGCGGCGGAATTTCGCCTTCAGATGGCCAAGCGGCACAAGCAGATACATCGTGATTATCAGGCAGATCAGGTTGACGAGCGCCCACGCATCCCGGCCATACGAAATGCCGCTCGGGCGGAACAAACTAGCAAGGGGGCTTCCGCCCTCGTTAACAGTATCCCCACTTCCAGGCGCTGTGGGGGCACTTGCCGCCTCGGGTGCCTTAGGTACGGCGGGCACGTCGGGCACACCCTTCGGGCCCTCAGGCACTCCAGCAGGCGTCGTTGGCGCCGTAGGCGAGCTGGCTCCACCAGAACTAACGGCTGCCGGAGGGTTCAAGGACCCAGCTGGATCGTTAGGATTCACGGGGTCCACCGGCTTTTTATCACGCTTCACCATCGAGACAAACACAACCAACCGCCCGTTCGTTTCGGCATCTTCGCACGTGGAAAGCGCCAGTATCCGCTTAGCGCCACGCGCTGAAGCCTCGTCGAAACGCACATTGTTTTCCCGAATATACGCAATCAAACCCGCAAGGTCACGATTGCCTACGCTATAGACCGTGCTGTTGTAAGCGTCGGTGTTCGTAACTGCAAATACCCGCAAATCATACGTACCGTCTTTCGTCACGAGAACGCCCTTGCGGTGACTGTCGAAATAACCCGCATCCACGAAGCTATCCAACCCGCCGAACAACGCATTCGCATCCATGTGATGGCCATAGATCATGTTGTACGAATCGGACCCATCAGAACTGTTCTCGGCGGCGAAATACAACGCGCCGGTCAGGCTGCTCTTTTTGAAAACATCATGCGAGGCATAGTACAAATCATCTTTGCCTTGCATCACCGGATAGTCAATTTCTGTTTCATACAGGGTCAGCCATCCGCGATAATCATCGTTTTTCTGTGCTAACGCAGATGTGGGCTTCACGGAATTGCCATCGATAACGCTTGGCCGATATTGAATCAAATCGTTCGTCGAGCCATACGCCTGACTCTGTATATACCAGTTGTCGTACAGGGCATACCCACCGTACAAAATCAAAGCTGCCGCCAAGAACCCCGAAAGCAACGACACGGCCTTGTCGATCAAACGAGCAAGGGTCGCCATCGCGCCTTGGGCGGCCTGTTTGCCAATTGCCATGCGTTGCCTCCTTTCTCAATGCGGCGAATGCCCGACTTCTTGTTGCATCTCCCTAGCGTCTAATGCTGATCTTTTTCACCAATGACAAAAAACCCGACTTCTTGTCATATTGCGTTGCGCCTCATAATCGTGATAACCGTGCCCTTGATCTCATCGCGCTCGACCACGCCGAAGTAGCGGCTATCAACAGCCTCCTCGCGCTTGTCTCCGAGCACGAAGCACTGGCCCGGCCCGAGCGTCAGCGGATAACTGGTAAGCCCTTCGAACATCGGCGTCGAGAAGAAAATCCCGTCCTCGATTACCGCGTTGCCGTTGACGACCAGTTGATTGTTCTTGAAATCAACCGAATCGCCCTCTTTTGCCACGACGCGACTAATGAACAGCTGCTTTTCGCCGCCGGAATCGGGCGTGGTCTTTTCGATTACGATGACGTCCCGCGCACGTACATCGGTGTCGAGCCGGTAGAAAAGCACCAGATCGCCAGCGTCAACACGCGGGTACATATCACCCGATGGCATGTGCGTCAGCCCTACGATCTGGAAAAACAGCACCCAAATGACCGCGATAACAACAATCGCGCGGACGATGATCCACTGGTAGCGCTTGACGGATTTCTCGGACTTGGCAAGCGTTGCCACCGGAGACTCGGGTACCGAAGCGCCAGCGGCCCCGACTGATTTCTCGCGGGCATCGGCGCTTGCGCCATGCTTGACGGTTTCGCGCTCCATGTTCGCCCCTTTCACCACCACGCACAAAAACCAGCCGAGATCTTTCCAACGCATGCGCGCTTTCGCATTTCGCAAGCGTGTTTTTTATAATAGCGCCTTACCCAAAATGACAGGCCAAATCGACGCATTATCGCAGGCATTCTCTCGATTTCACATCCAGGAATGCGCTGGCGAAAGCGTCATCAACCCTCTATACGATTTCGAGTACTACGAACTGCGTCCGCCCTGCGAGGCGCAGAATGTCGTTGGCAAAAATCTGGACGCACGGGGCCTCCGCGTTCGTCGAGCGTTCAGAACGGGGCGCCTCGATTACTTCTTCCAGGTTGTCAACGGCTCGGACGACGGTTGTCCCGTTCGTAGAGCCGAGACCTTGGGCATACCAGCAGCCGTCCTCGCCGTAAAAGATACGCAGATGACGACGGGAAACGCCTGGCCCCACATCGACTATCGCCCCCTCGGCCGTCGAAAGCGATCCTATTTCGGTGCCTTTCTCGCCCATATCGAGCACGTAAGCTGGCATGCACATTTTCCCATCGATGAGCCGGCACAAGCCCAAACGCATTATCGGCTGATCCTCCTGAGCGGCAAGAAAATCGCCTTCGTTGACGACGGTAGTCGCGAAACTAGCACTGCCCACGCTTCGAGCATAGCCTTGAGCGATTTTTGACACACGCGAGGGGTTGCCGAGAGCGCCCGTCGCAATAAACTGCAAGACGAGAAGCATCGCCTTATCGCCCTGGCTCATGAGGTCCATTTCGCTCAGCTTTTTAACAAGGTTTCGGTACAGGGCGCCGTTCAGGCTCAAATGAACAAGGCAATCGCTCATCTTGTCGCATGCCTCGCCTGTGAAATACTCGATAATCTTTTGCTTCCCGCTCGGCCCTGGATATTTCGAGACGAGCTTCGAATAAACCGTCTGGGCTGACTCTATGAACGGCCTAAACGCACGCTCGGGAAAATCGCCCGGCGCAGCGCGGACAATCGTCCTCGAGACCAGCGTGCGCTCTCCCAGGCGGTCGACGATAGGCGCGCCCCCATAAGAAAACCGTTCCGAAAAGAGGATGCTTGCCAGCGTGGCGTTTTTGATTCCGCCAAATTGCTTGAGGCAGCTATACATCACTTCACTAGGGGTTTCTATGTCGAGCGCCATGAGCGAACCTTCCGTCGTGTTCGGAGCTTTCTCAACCACTATGATAATCTATTGAAGTGATTTGAGTCCAATGCCATCGGGCTCACAGCTTGACTCCTGCGATTGTTTTCAACAAAGAGATGAGGTGGCGCTATGAAGAAACCGAAAACACCAGCCATGCTGCTCGCTTTCGCGATAGCCCTGTCTTTCGCGCTCGCAGCAACAGGTTGCACACACGCCAAAACGATTGCCAGCCGCGTCGACAGCGCGGCAAGCGCAACAACGAGCACGACATCTGCAACTGATGACCCACTAAGCAGCCTGACAAATGAGCCGGCAACTGACGATTGGCTTTTTTATAGGCCGATTCAAAACAAGAACGACGCCATCAATCGCATCCACGATCTTTTGATGCGCGCCGGCAAAGAGGTCGATTGCAAATTCGAGTTCATAGGCATGACCGACGATGGCCGATACAAAGTTCGCGGCTACGAAGACGTAAACGAGGGCGGTTACGCGCCGCACGAAACGACCTGGTTCATATACTCCATCGGCGAAGATGTCACGGTATATGACGAAATCTTGCTGTGCGACGTCGATCCGAGAACCATGGAGCGCATTTCTGGATGAGTTTCGCCCTTGGGCACGACTCGGGCATCGAGACAGGCACCGCGCCCCTTACGAATGGCAGCTATGCAACATCGCTTTCGAGGAAAATGATTCGTCAGAACATATCTAAAGAGCGACCAGTTGCCAAACGGATTTCGCCTCTCTGGCAATAGCGTTCACCCAGTACAGCTCAGCGTGCAGATGAAAGAACTTCCCCAAGCGTTTTGGAAAGATTGTCGATATCGATGGGCTTGGCAACGTGCGCATCCATGCCGGCTTCTCGCGATGCCTTTACGTCCTCTTGGAAAGCATTCGCTGACATGGCAACAATCGGCGTGCGGGCAAGCTTCGCGTCATCAAGTTTGCGGATGGAGCGCGCCAGCTCATATCCATCCATGACCGGCATCTGTATGTCGGTGATTACCACATCGTAGCGACCGGCTTCGGAGCTGGCTAACTGCACGAGGGCCTGCGCTCCGTCCTCGGCCTCGTCGACCTCGAAGCCCAAACCCTCGAGTATCATGATGGCAATCTCGCGGTTGACGACCTGGTCTTCCA
>CADBQL010000360.1 GCA_902796815.1 uncultured Coriobacteriaceae bacterium
AGGCGGCTTTGCGGCCGGCATAAAGGGGCAAGACGAGTTCTTCGCGAGCGGTCGCCTCAAGCGTTTCTACACGAAGATAAGGATTGCTATCTGCCGTCTCGCGTCGCCTTATTTGCTTTCCGACGACGCGAGGAAGATGTATTCCGATTACCTGGCATCGGGCATCGACAAGGCAAAGCGCGAGCTCGACTGCTACGAGGGCGCGGCATTCTTGCAGCTGCTCGGGCTTATTGACGGCTATGACGCCGTGGAGCCGAGCGTATCGGGCAATGGGGTCGCCGAGTCTACGGGCTTCTTGCGTTTTTATTACTACGAACCGACCATCAGCGATGATCACGAGCGGCTTGAGGAGATCGGTATGGACGCCGAGTCGTTCGAAAACGCGGTTCGCGATGCGGTTTGGTCTATGCCCGTCACGGTCGACGTCGAGGGGACGAAGTACCTCGACAGGATAGAGCATATCGAGTCCATCCGTCCGGGAGACCCAGTCATTCTCGCCAGCAACTGGGCTTCTCCTTACGGGGAGGAATGCGATATCGAGGTGTTTGACTCCCGCGGCCGCACGTTGGGCCTCCTTGGCTACTGCGAGCATATCTACGGTCCAATACTCGCCCTCATGCTTCCCTATATGAGCGCGCGCGTCTCGAGCGTCACGCCGCTGTCAGCGCGCAGGAAAAACGCGAGGAACGCGCTCCTGAGCATCGAGATTGAGATCGAGGACGGCCTCTGCGACGAGGTCGAGGAAAAGGCGAAGCCAGAGGTGTTGCTCCAGCTGGAAGCGCTTCTCGACCTCCCCAACGAGGAGCTGGTGCTGCTGTCGAAGGGCAACCTCAAGGCGTCCGACTTGAAAGGCGCCGTGGACACATCTCGGGCAATCGAAGAGCTGCCCGAGCCGGCAAGCCGCGCGCTAGAGGCCCAGGCGATGCCCGTCTTCGCGGAAACCGACCTGTCCGAGGGTGAGCCTCGTTACAGGGACGCGGATGGCAATTTCAACGGCGAGGCCCTGCTCTGGCTCCTTGCCGAGGATTACGTCTTCTTCAACGACACGGATATCGGGTGGAACGGTGAGAACAACGTTGTTACCGGTGCACAGGTCAATTCCCCCAAAAAAGACGAAATTCCGGAGTTTATGAACGAGCTCTCGGAGAACGCCACCGCGCTCGTCATGCTGATGAGAACGTTGGAGAACGACAAACAGCTCCGAGTCGACAGGGATTCCGTCCACAGCGCCCTCTACGGCGCCATCCGCGAGGGCGACCTGACCGCCACGACGTTGATCAACCTCGTGGCTTGCTCGCGGGCGTGGCGCGTCCTGGCCCCCTCGGCGGTGCGCGACCTCAAGGAGCGGGGGGTTCTTCCCGATATAGCCGAACCGGCGCCAGGCCGCGTGTACACGGTGAGCGTTGACGACCGCCTTGCCCGGGGCATCCCGAACTTCTACAGGCTCGTCGCGCGCCTTCTTTGGGACATGCGCAAGGTGAACGGCGATCCGAGCCCGTTCCGCGTCCGCTTCCTGACGGCAAAGGTGCTCGACCACAACCCCGACCTGGGGCAGTTCGAGGGGGAAGTGGACGGCGCCGAGATTCAGCCCTTCACCTACATTGACGTGGATGAAGAGCCGAAGGTCAAATTCAACCTCTTCGACTTGCTCAATGCCTTCGCTGATGAGGCGGGCGAAGGCGAAGGAACTTCGAACGACCCGAAGGCGCTTAACCCCACAGGTACGATTGCAGATGCGTCTGAGGCGAAGTTCACCGTAGCCGTTCCCGATGGATACAAGTGCGTTTACAACTTCATGTCCCCGATGGGCGAAAAGCCTTTCGCGTTGTTGCCCGAAGACATTCCCGACGAGCCCGAGGACGGGGTTCAGGGGCATGTTGCGTTCCAGTACGTGGTGATGCCCGACCTCGGTGACGAGGAGTTGAAAGACGCGCGCGAAACAATGTTCACGCCCGACCTCTGTATTGCGTTCCAAAGGATGATGTCCTGTCAGCAAGAGGCGCACTTGACGAGCCTCCAGGACAGGGTCGTCGATGGCGTCAACTGCAAGTGCCTCGTCGCGCTCGAGAAGATGGATCTTTTCGGGGCCATCTACAACGTGAAGGTCCAGGTGGCGCAATACGACATCCATGATTACCTGCGTGTGGATTGCGCTGGAATGTCGCTGGAGAGGGCGAAATCGGTTTTCGAGCTGGCCTGTCAGCTCGCCGCGACGATTAGCTCCAAAGATCCGAAGGAGTGCCAGGTGCTTCGGGATGCGCAGGCCCTTTTGGAGAAAAAGGTCGACGGAGACGAATTCGAAAGGGCCTTCGAAGCTCTTTCGACGCCCCTCATCAAGGCGCGCCAATTCGAGGTTAATTCTGCGCATACCAACTTCTGCGCAATCCATGACGTGTACACTACGCGAGAGGAAGTGTTCGCCCAAGGAGAAGCCCTGCAGCGCTGGGCCGAGGAAAACACCTCCTACATGGAGCTCTGCTACGACGCGTATCAAGCCCAGGAACGGCTTGGGGCTTCGCTTGCCGAGCGCAAGAAAATGCACGCCTACCTCGACGAGTTTGCCCAGCATTACCATCTTAACCTTGGGCACGAAGGCGGCGAGTGGGACGTCAAGGCCAAGGCCGCAGGCGTGCTCCATATACCCGAGAGGATAGCCGAGCTTGAAAAGAAGTGGAAAGGCAATCCCCCCGCTGAGGCTGCAGAGGGAAAAGTGGAATTGCTCTTTGCGTTTGAGGAGCAGCCCGTGTTTCCGGGCGGCTTTACGGTATTCAAAAAGGAGGCGGCTAGAGTAACTCCTGAAACTGGTGGGTTACAGGCCGAAGAAAGCCCGACTCTACGAGAGGCTCGTGAAGAAGCCGCAGAGGAAAAGCGCAAGGCGGAAGCACGCGTCCTAGCGAAGAAAGTGATCGAGGCTTACTCGCTGGGGGTCATCAAAGAGGATGTGAGGATGGTTCGAATCGAATCAGAGTCTATCCAGAGGGAAGTTGAGCGAATCAGCAAGGAGATTGAAAAGGCTAGAGCCGCCGAAGCCAGCAGGGCATACCTCAGTCAAAAGCTGTCTTTAGAGCAAGGTAGTATCGATGCCATGAGGGCCAAGCTCGCTTCGCTCGGTATACTTGCTTTCGGAAAGAAAAAGTACCTCAAAGCGAGAATCGAGCTGGCAGGGCAATGGCTCAATGAAGTCAACAGTGCTATCAGAAAACAAGATGAGATTTTGGCCAAAGTGGGGTCGTCAAGAAGCCTCACAATCGAGCTCGAGCGCGAGAGGGATCGTCTTGAGGAGGCAAGGTGCCATGAGAAAGAATCGCGCTCCCGTCTCGATGGCGATGTATTTGAAGTCGAGCTCGACGAAACGCTTATTCAAAAGACTTTGACGGATTCGAACAGAAACGCTGTGGGCTTCACTTTTGTGGGTGACGATGGCGTGACCGTTGAGTGCTACTATGCAAAGTCTGCAGTCGAGAGGGCGGCTGTGCGGGGTTTCTCGGATATGGACCTGCGAAACCCCGAGGTTTTAGCTGAAATCGGCAAGACGTCCCCAAACACGTTCGACAAGCTGGAGGATGATCCCGTTGCTGGCCCAGTCATCAGGAGCGAGTCTTCGTTACAAAGCTACACACGGAAGGGGCGCGAGCTGGCGAAGGCGAGGAGTAAGAAGGATAGCCAATATAAGGAGCTAGCCGAAAAGGTTCTCGCATGGATGCCCTCAAATCGTCCGGTGCTGACTTCCGAGATCATGGATAACGTAAACGGGGTTTTGACCCCACAAATGTGCACGAAAGTCATGAAAACGCTTATTGAGCGTGGCATGGTCGAAAAAGTCGAGAAGGTGAAAGGTCGCTATATAGGCTACAGACTTCTATAGCGTGGAGACGCAGTGCTCCCGCACAAAGCATCTATTCGTATGCTAAGAAATGGCAAATATTTTCCGAGTCTTATAATTCAGGTTTGGGCCACGTATCGAACAACATGAACTTCCAAGTATTGAGGAGTAGCTGAAGTGACTGATTACAAGGTTATTTTTCGAGCAGATATGTTGACGGAAGGCGAACACTCTCTAACATGGGAACCAGCTTGCCCT
>CADBQL010000361.1 GCA_902796815.1 uncultured Coriobacteriaceae bacterium
GAGCAGGTATACCTTGCGCTGAGCCTGAATGGGCGCAAGCGCTGTGTCAGCCACGATTTCGCGAATTTGGTCAATCAGATAGCCACCGGCGCCCTCGGGAGCGAAATAACGCACGTCAGGGTGCTTGCGTGCAAGGACGCGCTCGCAGGTGGCGCAAGTTGCGCAACCGTCACGATCGCATAAAAGCGCGGCCGCGAGCGCATAGGCCGCCTGGGTCTTGTTGGAACCAGAAGGACCGGTGAACAGATACGCATGCGTCACGCGATGAGAGGTGACGCTCGCCCTCAAGAAGTCGCGCACGCGCGGTTGACCGTATATGTTGTCGAAAACATCCGACATGACATTAGCTCCGCATCAGGGCGTCTCGCTCGAACACGAGTCGTTCGAAATACGATGGCGTGCAAATTTCCTCATCGCCCATCCATGAGAACAAGTCCGACAGAGCAGCGAACACCTTGGCCGCCGTGCGTGCCTTAGACCCATCGGAAGCCACGACGCGCACGCGCTCCCGATTCTTTTGCGCAATGTCGAGAAAGGCACGATTAACGCGCTCGTGGAATTCGAGACCCGCGAGCTCAAGACGATCGGCATGCTTGTGCTGCGTTGCTCGCTCGATACCCATGGCCGCATCTCCGCCGGTCAACATCACAATCGTGCGATCGGGACATATGCCCTGGCAGGCAAAGTCATTTGCGCGGGATACGAAATCGGCGTCGAGGCCGCGGCCAGCAACCTGGTAAGCAATCGTCGAATCGAAGAAGCGGTCACACAAAACTATCGAGCCGTTTTCAAGCGCCGGCGCGATGACCTGGGAAACGAGCTGAGCGCGCGCCGCCTCGTAGATGAGCAGCTCGCATTCATCGCACATGTTGTCATTGCCCGGATCGAGAACCGCCTGGCGCAACTGCTCGCCGATGATTGTGCCACCCGGTTCACGTAGGCAAACGACCTCATAACCGCGAGCGCGCAAGCCGCTCGCCAGCAGCTGCAGATGCGTCGACTTGCCGGCTCCGTCTCCGCCTTCAAACGTTATAAACGTGCCGCGCCCGCTCGCGCTGCTCCTTGTAATATCGGTCATATCCCTCGCAAACTCTCTAGTCGCGAAAACGGGCGATATCGCCCGTTTACCGTTCGTTATGTCACAAGCAGACGCCTGTTGCAATCATCACGCACTCGGATACGAAGAAGAACGACCATATGTCGAATGCTACGTCGCCTCCGTATCGTTTTCTTCGTTCGTCACCTTTCGCTTCCAAGATCGTAGACGTCGTTTCCCAATGTATAGATACCCACGAACACGGGAAAATCCACAACCTAGATTGAGCGAAGGGCTTCGGTTCCAAGATCATCATACGCCAACGTGCGCTCGCTTGTAACGCACTTCGCAAGATATGCAGCAGCTCCACCGACCGTTACGAAGTACACGGCATTATTTCGCACGCATGCGTCACGCACGGCAGCCGACCGCACGCCTTTTCCGATAGTCGCCCTAACGCCGGCATCGTAAAGCCGCGGCGCAGCGAAATCCATGCGCGATGCCGTCGTCGGGCCGATCGCGCCGAACGGACGACCCGCAGCAGAAGGAGTTGGCCCTGCATAAAAGATTGCCTGACCTGCCAATCCGTAGGGCAGCTCGTCGCTTCCCCGCTCGTCGAGCTCGGCGAGCAGCCGAATGTGACCCGCATCTCGCAAGGTAAAAATCTTGCCAGTAAGCAGGCAGGCATCCCCCGCCCTGAGCTTTTCGAGCGCTTCGGCGGCAAGAGGTAAGTCGAGGCGGATGGCATCTGATTGATTACAGTTCATATGTACCCCTCCTCATTGCCGAGCAACCCATGTTGATGGCAAGCGGAAGCGCGGCTATATGGCATGGTGCCGTCTGCACGCGTACGCCAAGGGCTGTCGTTGACCCGCCGAGCGCTGCGGCACCTGTGCCGGTGGCATTCACGGCCGCGAGAAGCTCTTCTTCCAGCTGCGCTGCGAGCTCATCGGGCGCGGGAACGTCGAGCGGCCGCATGAGGGCTTGCTTAGCAAGACCCGCCACCTTGTCGAACGTCGCGCCAATGCCCACGCCGATGACGAGCGGGGGGCAGGCGTTGGCGGCCTTTTCGCGCACGCACGAGATCACGGTCTCGATGACCCCCTTACGGCCTGCCGAAGGGGTAAGCATGACCACACGGCTCGCGTTGTCCGACCCGCCTCCCTTGCACATTATGTGCAAGCGCGCACCAGGCTTTTGACTCGTATGGATTTCGGCAAAAGCAGGTGTGTTGTCCTGGGTGTTCGCGCGGTCGAAGAGCGCATCGCGCACGAGCGACTTGCGCAAACGGCCGTTCGTGTAGGCGAAAGCGACCGCTTCGTCAACATCGTCGAGCACGTTACCCGAAACCATCACGTCGGGGCCGACTTCGAGGCAAACCCATACCGAACCCGTATCCTGGCAAATCGCGACGCGGTCCTCGCGCGCTATGCGCGCATTCTCCACAAGAAGGCGAAGCGCCTCTGCCGCACGCGGGCTCGTCTCTCGCTTGCACGCCGCGACAAGCTCGGCCTCGATATCGGCAGGCAACTCGAAGGCAAGCTCCAGCAATGCATCGCGCACCACCTGCGCTACGCGTTCCTTCGTCAAAAACGTTACGTTCTCGTCAGGCAACGATACCACCATCCCAAAATGTGCCAAGACCCTGATGTTTTGGCACGTTCGCATCTCACTATCCACTTTGCGTGCTTCGGTAAAACCCTACTCTATGGTAAGTTTTCGCTAACTTGGAGCTGCTCACCCGATGGATTGCAAGGCGTACTCACAGCTCATTCGGACTCTACAAGCTGCGATTAAGCATAGAGTAAGCTAACCTGACGCATCGCTATAAAAACGCATGTGCCCGCGCGCCTTATATGCGCACGCGGGCAACATGCAGGAATACCTCCGACAAGCACTACCGTCGCTATTCCTCTTCGATCTTTTTGAGCTCCTCGTATACTGCAGCCGCGGTCGAAAGCTCCATAATGCGCTCTGCAAAAGCCTTTGCCTCATCAAGCGACCACCTGTTGATGGCCGCGCGCGTGGCCAGCACACTTGCGGCGTTGACGCTGTACTCGCCCAGGCCGAAGGCCACCCAAAGCGGAATGAGGAGCGGATTGGCCGCAGCTTCGCCGCACATGCCCACGAGTATGCCTGCCTCGTTGCCGGCGGTGATGACATTGCGGATCGAGCGCAGCACGGCGGGATTGTAAGTAGAGTACAGATACCTCACGCGATCGTTTCCACGGTCACATGCCATCGTGTAGCCGGTCAGATCGTTGGTGCCGATGCTGAAGAAATCGCACACCTTGGCGAGCTCGTCTGCCATGAGCGCTGCGGCAGGCGTCTCGATCATGGCGCCGATCTGGATATCCTTGTTGTAAGCCACGCCCTCATTGTCGAACTCCGCCATATAGCGCGAAATCAGGTCGCGCACTGCCGTCATCTCGTCAACGCAGGTGACGAGCGGAACCATAATGCGGATGTCGCCGAAAGCGCTCGCGCGCAGCAGGGCGCGCAGCTGAATGCGGTACACATCCTCACGGGCGAGGCAGTAACGCACGGCGCGGAAGCCCATGAACGGGTTGTCCTCGTGCTCGAAGCCCATGTAGGGAATGTCCTTGTCTCCACCGATATCGAGCGTGCGGATGATGATCGGCTTACCCTTGCAGATAAGCGCCGCCTTCTTGTAGGCCTCGAACTGCTCGTCCTCGGACGGCATCGACGTGCTGTCCATGAACAGGAACTCGGTGCGGAACAGGCCGACGCCCTCGGCATCGCGCTCCATCGCCTGCGTCGCGTCCTCAGGCTTGCCAATGTTGGCAAAAAGCTCGACGCGCGTGCCGTCGGCTGTGACCGTGCGGCATCCCACGAAGCGCTTGAGCTCCTCTTGGCGAGCAGCCAAGCGATCGCTTTCCTTCTGAGCTGCCGAAAGAACGTCTGGATCGGGCTCGACCGTCACCGTTCCACGACCGCCGTCGACGACTACTTGCACGCCATCGGCAAGCGCCTTGCAGGCGTTTTCGACCGATAGCACGGCCGGAATCTCCATTGCGCGGGCAAGGATGGCGGAATGGCTGGTCATGCCACCGGTTTCGGTAACGATTCCCACGACGGTACCCGGGCGGATGCTCGCGGTCATCGAAGGGGTGAGGTCATGCGTGACGAGCACCGTCCCCTGAGGCACCAAGCTTATGTCGACGGGACGCTTGTTGAGCAGCTCGGCGAGCACGCCACCTTTGACATCGCGGATATCGGTAGCGCGCTGCATGGTCAGCTCGTCGCCTGTCGCCTCGAACATTGCCGCGAAATTGTCGCAAATCTGGCTCAAGGCATCCTCAGCGCAGGTGCCGCCGTCGATGAGCTTTTCCATCTCGCCTTGCATGTACGGGTCGGCAATCATGACGATATGCCCAGTTAGAATCTCGGCTTCCTTGGGACCGACCTGCTCGGCCATCTGATCTGCCTGGGCTTGCGTATAAGCCACATATCCGTCGATGGCGGCATGGAAGCGCTGCTTTTCGGCCTCCGTGTCCGAAACGGTGCGGGACTCGTACTCGAGCGTCGGCTCCTCAACGACCAGCACGTGACCGATACCTATGCCTGCTGATGCGTTAATGCCCTCTAGTGTTTCCATAAGCTGCTCCTTGTGGTTGAAAGATAGTCGAAAGCGCCGCAAGCTCGTCATTATCCGATGAGCCAGAGAGGTGCTCCCTGGCTCATCAATGTGCGGACATGTTTATCAATGTGACAATGTCGGGCACCTGCCACATTGGAGACGTAAAACCTTGATTAGTCGCCCATGCCCGATTCGACGAATGCGACGATGGCCTCGACGGCAGCCTGCTCGTCTTCGCCTTCGGCCTTGACTTCGATCTCGTCGCCGCACTTGATGCCGGCTGCCATGATTGCCATCAGGCTGTTACCCGGAATCTCGTTGCCCTTTGCCACAATCTTCACCGGGGCGCTGAACTTGCCAACCTCGGCCACGAACAGGCTGGCCGGACGCATATGGAAGCCCTGGGGATTGACGAGAGTGACGGTCTTGCTGTACATGCTATTTCCTTTCTTTTAACGAGCGGGACATTCCCCGTCCTTTTGTCGTTACCCCGCCTGCAATTCCTCAATTGCAGGCGGATAGGCGGCCCCATGCAAGACGGGGCCGCTCAATACCGTTTTGAATTATTTCTCGACCGGTTTCTTGAGAATGCGCAGCATAAAAGCACCGACAACAGCACCGATGACCAAAGCAAGCAAGTACATCGGCCAGTTACCGACAACAGCGAACACGAAGATGCCGCCATGAGGAGCCATCAGCGTACAGCCGAACGCCTCGGAAATGGCACCTGCAACGGCAGAGCCGACGACGCACGCCGGGATGACGCGCAGCGGGTCGGCGGCTGCGTAGGGAATGGCGCCTTCGGTGATGAACGAAAGACCCATGATGTAGTTGACCGGAGCACTCTTGAGCTCGGTCTCGGTCCAGCGATCCTTGAAAACCGTGCAAGCGATCGCGATGGCCAGAGGCGGTACCATACCGCCGATCATGACGGCTGCCATCATATCGTAGTTGCCGTTCTCGATGGAGGCTAGGCCGAACAGATATGCGGCCTTGTTGATGGGACCACCCATGTCGATGGCCATCATGCCGCCGAGCAATATGCCGAGCAAAATCTTCGCATTGCCAAGGCTGTTGAGGAAATCGCCGATGGCGACGTTAATCCAAATCATAATGGGGTTGACCGCGCACATGAACAATCCGATGAAAGCCAGACCCACGAGCGGGAAGATCAACATCGGCTTCATGCCGTCAAGCGCCTGCGGGATATGCTCGCAGACCTTTTCGAACCACAGCATGAAGTAGCCACCTGCAAAGCCGGCGAGCAAAGCACCCAGGAAGCCAGCGGAAACAGCCTGGCCAGCAGGCTCAGCGAACGTGCATCCAGCAGCCGCCATGGCGCCGCCGACGAAGCCGACGAGCAGGCCCGGACGGTCGGCGATGGAGCGGCCGATGTAACCAGCCAAAATCGACAGCATGAAGCCGAAGCTGATGCCGCCGATGCCCTTGAACCAAGCGGCTACAGGCGTGTTGGAGCCGAAGCCGCCGTCCTGGGGAGCGCCCAGAATGGTGTCGATCAAGAATGCCAACGCGATGAAAATACCACCTGCGACGACGAAGGGCAGCATGTGGCTGACGCCCTCCATCAGATGCTTGTAGATCTGGCGGCCGATGCTTTCGTTTTCGGCGGAATCGCTC
>CADBQL010000362.1 GCA_902796815.1 uncultured Coriobacteriaceae bacterium
GGAGCCCGAAAGACGCGTTGCCGCAGTGCCCGGTATGTGGCAGCTATGCCATCAGCATATTCCCCATACCCGGGTGCGCGGGCATGACCCGGCGCGTCTGCCATGACTGTGGCTGGGAGAGAAACTGCACGCCAATCGGTTAGGAATTGGAGCGATGATATGAAGCTTACAAACGAGCAGTTCGAAAAGCTTTCTACGTTCGACAGCAGCCAAGAAGCCGCGGAGTATCTCGAAAGCGAAGGCGTAGAGCTGAGCCCCGAAGACCTGGAAGGCATAGCCGGCGGCAATGGCTGGGGAACCTGCCCAACATGCCCAAAGTGCGGAGCCAGCAAGGGGATTTTCGACGCCTATTGCAATAACTGCGGCTGGAAAGTGAGATGCCCGGGCTGCGGTGAGTATTTGTCCCTCATTACCGGTTGCTTGAAATGCGATTGGAAGGCTCCCTACTTCGGTGGATGATAAACCCATCGCAAGAGGCGGACGAGGCCCTCGAAGGCATTTCGGGTGGAAGCGGACTCTTTGGGAATTTCTGTTTCTACAACTGCCGTGCGCTCGTCGGTGGTTAACGGGACCGCTTGGTCGAGCTCTAACACGGGGTATACGTACATGAGGATTGACACCGCAGCTGCCTGCTTCAGAAGGTCGAGCAGCTTGTCTTGCGCGAATGGGGAAAGGCTTTCGAAATCGGACTTGATGGCAGCTTCGATTTTGGTCGCGCTCTCGTCGATGCCCTCGCAAATCGCCCTCTTCTCATCGAGGGAGTAGCTTTCGGGGGATAGCGTGAACGGGGGACGAGCGTGAACGGGGGACGGAGGTTTGTTCACGCGAATCGACCCTGTTGGGATTGGCATACAGCAACTGCGTGAACAAACCTCCGTCACCCGTTCAGGGAGTGCGCACGCCGGGTGGGATCGACGCGGGGTACCGTTACATGCTCGCCGGCAACCGAACGGTCTTCTTCGAGTGCCCCGATGGGCAAGCGCTCGTGGCCAGGGCGCTCCACGCGAAGAGCGACTACATGAAAACTCTCTTCGGCGAGGTCGGCGGCGTGAACAGGGGAAACCTTGCTGCGAAATCGCTCTCGCAGGCGCTCGACGGGATCCAGGTTGTTTTGCAAGCGAGAACGACTCACCACGACATCAGGAGGGGCCAGATGGGATTTTGGCCCGCATCGCAGCAGGAGCTCGTAGGCGTATGAGAGCGCCCTATTCGATGCAAAGCTCAACGAAGTCGGCGTACGCGTCGACGAAGTTCCCCTTCGTCTCCGGCAAGCCGGCGGCGCGCATGGCTTCGCGCGTGAGGTCGGCCGCATGGAAATGGTTCCACAGCCCCGGCGCCTGGTAGAGTAGGCGCAGGTACAGGTCGACCGCCGCCTGCTCGCCGATCCCGCACTGGCGGGAGAGGACGTCGGTGACGGGCGGCAACATCTCGGCGAATTCTTGCTTGAATGCGGTCAGGCGTTCGAGCGTCACGTTGCTCTCGATGATGGCGATGATGATCTCCTGGTAGCGCAGGAAGCCAGCGTGGCGTTCGGTTACCTCGGCCCATGTGCGGGCGAACTCGCGCGCGGGCAGGGGTGCGCCGGCGAGCTCGGAGGCGAGCTCCTCGACCCACGCTCGGTTCTTCGCCGAGTGCAGCGCCAGGAAGATCTCCTCCTGGGTGGCGGCGTACTTGTACAGGTTCGAACGCGACCAGCCGAGTCGCTCGGCGATCGTGCCCATGGTTATCCAGTGGTAGGGGCGCTCGGCGAACAGCTCGTCGGCCACCGCTATGATGGCGTCCATCCGCTCTCGCTTGTGCTCGGGCGAGCGCGCCCGTATGTAGTCGGCCATGCAGCCCTCCGTTCGCTTCCGTGTGCTCAATGTGAATTCTAGCGCAGCCCTTGCGTTAACGACAAGATGTCGCTTATACTCTCCACAGTTAAGAGACAGATTGTCTCCAATTAAGGAAGCGGGTACGTTGTAGCTGCTTCTCTCGAGAAAGGACCGGACATGGCAAACCTCATCGTCTACTACTCGCGCAAGGGCGAGAACTACTGGGATGGCGGCATCAAGAACATCGCGAAGGGCAATACCGAGCGTGTGGCCGAGTTCGTGCAGGAGGCC
>CADBQL010000363.1 GCA_902796815.1 uncultured Coriobacteriaceae bacterium
CGTGTGCGAATCGAACACACCCGAGACGTCTGCTCGCCTCACAACGGCTTTGAAGGCCGCGGGACCCACCAGGACCCATCCGTCTCCTTGTATCCACACGATTAAGCAATCGCGATAAGTTATTGTAATGCATCGGCCCTACTAATGCAATCAGGATAATTGTGATTGCTGGCACGGACGGCCACGGACGGCGACAACTAAGCAGAGTCTTACTCGCGAAGCTTTCGGGCATCCCCGTCGCGAACCGTGAAGCCCTCTGCGTCGAAAGCTTCTAAGAGGGGCACGGCATACTTGCGGCTGATACCGCCCATGGCGTCTTTGAGCCCGGCGATGGTGCCTTCGCCGCCGCTGCGCAACTTTTCGGCAATAGCCTTGCGACATGCCTCGACAGCAGCATTTTCGTAGAACAGCTCGCTCGATACGCGGTAAACGCTCCCCTCTTCGCGTAGTCGCGCAAGAGCACGACGAGCAAGTGCGATATCAACTTTTGCTTCCGCAGCCAACTCCGACAAAGGCGGCGGCGTGAGAGCGTACGATGAAAGTAGAGCGAGCAGCGCATCGGCCGCATCACGCTCGACCTGCTGCGCAGCTCCTTGGGCAGTGGGATGGCCCACGAGTCCCCCCGCAACCACAGCAGCTTTCGCCAAAATCGCCTCATCGATCAGAGCGTCGAAGCAAGCTGGATCCATGGCGGTAAAGCATTTCTGACGCAGCTCTTCTTTGGGAAGACCCGGCTTCGTGCGATCGACTGCATGGAATTCAAGCAATTTCGCCTCGATGACGCTAATACAATGACGTAGCGCCGAAGGCGATACATACCATGTGCCACCGATCAAGCGCGCTGACTTGGCATCTTTCTCAGCTTCGAGGAGAAGACGCGCGGATTCGGCGTCGATGCCGAACTTCCATGCGAGGTCTTCTGCCTGAAGCGGCGTTTCGCGTTGCTCGAGCAGAAGGTGCGCGGCTTTTTGCCGGTCACCGACGACGAGCGCATCAAGAACGACCCGCTCTTCGTTGAGATTCGAGCTCGCACGGGGGTGAGCTTGGAGAATTTGTCCGCCGCCCGCAACGAACACCGGCGAGTAGGTACGCACGATAAACCTGTCACCAAGCGACACCGGCAGCGGCTCCTCGAGACGCACCTGCACGTAGCAGCTTTCACCTGGCATGAGCTTTTCTCTACGATCGGCAAGCAGAACACGCCCGAGCACTTCTTTTGTGCCGTGGGCAACATGCATGCGCACCCCGGTTTCGAGCGGCTTTCCGCTCTTAGCGGTATCGAGATACGTGAAATGAGCGTCAAATCGGGTTGTCGGTTCGATTAGATCCGGCGTCGCAAGGAAGTCTCCTGGGCGCACCTCATCGGTTTTAACGTCCACGAGGTTGAGCGCCACACGATTGCCCGATGTAGCTATGTCAACTGGCTTATCATGCATCTGAACCGAGCGGATGCGACACCGCCGGCCCGATGGGAGTATTTGAACCGTATCGCCCGGCTTGACCGTACCGCTCCACAATGTGCCCGTGATAACGGTTCCGGCGCCCTTGATCGTGAACACGCGATCGACGGGCTGGCGCATGCCGAAGTCACGATGCAGCGCCGTGGCATGCAAGCTCGCTTCGGCCAATGCAGCACGCACGTCTTCCACACCCTCGCCGGTACGGGTCGAAACGGGTATGATCGGCGCATCCGCATAGGGCGTTGAAGCCAAGAACTCATGGATATCCTCAGCGACCATCTCGGTCCACTCAGGTTCGCACAAATCGATTTTGGAAAGGGCGACGACGCACGTCGGCACGCCGAGCGTCTGCAAAACCGCCACATGCTCGAGCGTTTGCGGCATAATGCCGTCGTCAGCGGCGATGACGAGCAACGCAACATCGATGCCAGTGGAGCCTGCGATCATCTGGCGCACGAACTTCTCGTGACCAGGGACATCTACAACGCCCATCGAGCGCCCATCACCCAAATCGAGGCGCGCAAACCCCAGCTCAATCGTGATGCCGCGCTTCTTTTCTTCCACCAAGCGATCGGGATTCGTACCGGTAAGCGCCATCACAAGAGATGATTTGCCATGGTCAATATGACCAGCGGTGCCCAAAACGAGACTCGTCTGATCGTAGTCGGCCATATGTTCTCCTTGTCTTCCCCCGAATGAATCCTGTTATGAAGCTTGCACGAAATACAGGGCAAGACCCGCCGCTATAACATCGATCTCCTCGCCGCTCAAAATCGTACGCGCATCGAAGTACACCGCTTCCCCATGGATGCGTGCGACTATGGAAACCGGGCAGTCCTGGACGAGGAAACGCCCGCAATCCTGGGCATTTCCACGCACAAACGTAACTTTGAG
>CADBQL010000364.1 GCA_902796815.1 uncultured Coriobacteriaceae bacterium
ACGATAACGGCCACGATGGCAACGACAGCCGCCACATATATCGTTGCGTCATTCATTCCCATGGCCAAAATCCGCCCGTCATTCGCAGTCAAGTTCAATTACGTAAAATACGGTTTTTAGTCTATCATAATGCGATTAACTCGCACCACGAGCTTGAATGTGCCAGACGAAAGCCGAGGCTATAGAAAAGCCTGCGCCTAAGACCTATTCGGAATCCTTAATCGCAATTGAACTCGTCATTTGTTCACAAACAAATGCGCACGATTCTTGAAGTAAACGTAGTTCACGGCTATCATAACGCCACCGACAACGACCTGGCTGATCGTGCTGGAATCAAACGTTGCCTCTCCAATGATTCCGCTCGTTGCAATGAGATATCCAACGCTTACGATGATTGAAGCCGCCAGAAAAACCAGGTACATCTTCGGAGCGCCTTGCTTAAAGCCGGCCAGCTTCATGCGCACAACGATTGCGAAAATGGCCAATCCGATTACAAGAGCGCCTGTTATGTAATCAGTTTCCTTAAGCCCCGGGAAAAATGAGTATACGAGCTCCGGGTCAACATCGGTCCCTGCAGTTCGATATTGAGCGCCCGTAAAGTACATGGCTGCAGTGCCGAGGTTTAACAGCGCATTGGCAAACAGCTGGAAATAGATTATGAACTTGAACCATTTCATTCCCAGTTCTTCGCCGGGTTTGGATGTTGCGGGAGTTGGTTGGGGTTGGGGTTGGGGTTGGGGTTGGGGTTGGGGTTGGGGTTGGGGTTGGGGCTGGGGTTGGGGCTGGGGCTGCGGCTGGGGTTGGGGTTGGGGCTGGGGCTGCGACCAAGATTTAGGTTGGCTGCTCGTTTCCCCTAGATTTCCCGCCCTCGTAAATCCTGCTTGCGACTCTGCTGAGCCTGATGATGGGGTTGGCATGCTTCCAGGACGATACGCCGTATCTAACCTAGTACCGCAACCAGGACAAAACGCAGCATTATCTGGTGCTTGACGTGAACAGTTCGGGCAATACACTTCCACATCCCCTCTCTTAGCTCAATCATCGATCTTTGTTGACACTTAGTCTATCATAGACGAATCTAACCCTTATCAAAAATGCCATTTCCCAAGTTAAGGGGGCAGATTAGAGCTGTAGCAATTGTCGATATCCGTATGCGGATAACTGACGGGTTGGTTGAGTTTGTTCGGGAAGCCTCTAGGCGCCCTACTTTTATTTGCCAAAGACGTTTTTTCAAAAAGAGCTTGCAACAATTGCGATTGCGATGGCTGGACCAAACGGGAGCGTGTGAGAAAAGCTCATGTGGCCGGCTTCCGGAGGTTGGGGCGATGCTTGCTTGTCGCATAGGGATGCAGCAGAAGCGCTATTTGCATGCGGAGGTGCAGGGGAAACGCTTTCGACATGTGGGGATGCAGCAGGCATCCATTCCGTATGCGAAATCTTGGCGCGCAGGTTTTTGCCACATGGCGCCTGAGCGAGCGCGCATCCGAGAAGCGCCAGAATGCAGCTCAGGAGCACGACGCCCATGGCACGCTCGAAACCGAGGTAAACACCGGCAACTGCATAGAGCTTTACGTCGCCGCCGCCCATGCTTTCTCGACCCGTTGCGTACTCAAACGCGAGCGCAAACAGGGATAACACCGCCATTGTGGCGGCGCCGCTCAAAGTGTAGTACGCGATATCGCTCGTCAGGAGTTTCCCCGAAATCGCTTGCGCCGCAAGATAAATCGCACGTACGGCAAGCGCCGCCACGATACATGCATTCGGGATGGTGCGACTGCGCAGATCCTCGGCACTTGCCCATGCAAGCAGCGCAAACAATGCCACAAATTGAAGCGTATCGAGCGAAACGCCCTGACACACGGCAAGACCCGCGCTCGCGAGTACGGCGAGCGCAGCAGCTGCGATGCACGTGCGTTTCCATTTTTGGTCTTCCATGGCGGCAGTGTACGCTTTGTGCGCCACAAATGCACGATGAGTTTTGCCCCTGGGGCAGTACTCATTATGAGTCTCGCCCCAGGGGCGTGACTCATAGGGCGGCGGGCTGCATCTCCGAATGAGTTTTGCCCCTGGGGCATGACTCATTCGGTTAAACCTCAATAGAAAGGTAGGCTGTTTTTTCCGCCTACCAAGAAAGGAGCTCGTAGCCGGTTTCGGTGACAACGAGCTGGACTTCCCATTGTGCGGTAGGCAAGCCGTCGGCGGTGCGCACGGTCCAGCCGTTCGGGTCGCTCATATCGATGTCCTGGCCGCCCATGTTGACCATCGGCTCGATGGTAAAACACATGCCCGGCACCAAAACAGGGCCCGTACCAGCCTCTTCGTTAAAACCCACCCACGGATCTTCGTGAAACTCCAGTCCGATGCCGTGCCCGCCGAATTCGCGAACCACCGTAAAGCCGGCGTCGGTGGCCACTTTGTTGACGGCCGCGCTCACGTCGCCAAGGAAGCCCCACGGCTTGACGGCCGCAAGACCCGCTTGGACCGATTCGCGGGTCACGTCGACGAGGCGACGCCACTCGGGATCGACTTCGCCAATGCAGAACATACGCGAAGAGTCGCTGAAA
This sequence comes from uncultured Coriobacteriaceae bacterium, assembly GCA_902796815.1. Lineage (GTDB taxonomy): Bacteria > Actinomycetota > Coriobacteriia > Coriobacteriales > Eggerthellaceae > UBA9715. The sequence continues at coordinate 2,565 of CADBQL010000364.1, forward strand.
TATCCGCCCTTGATCGTGGACATATCGACGTTGACGATATCGCCCTCTTTGAGCACGTCTTCGGAGCACGGAATTCCATGGCACACCACTTCGTTAATCGACGTGCACACACTCTTGGGGAAACCCTCGTAATTCAAATCGGCCGGAATCGCATCGTGCTCGATGCAGTAGTTGTACACCCACTGGTCGATTTCCTCGGTCGTCGTGCCAACGCCAATGCGCTCTGCAACGTAATCGAGCGCGCCGACGTTCACCTCGGCACTGACCTTGATGCCTTCGATGTCGGCCGCTGTTTTCAGGAGTGAGCGCGGCAGCAGCTCGAGCCCTTGCGCTGCGAGTTCTTCTAGGCGTTCGTCGAGGTCGCGATGGCATTTCTTGTATTTTTTTCCGCTCCCGCACCAGCATTCATCGTTGCGTCCTGGATTGGGTAGTCCATCGTAGGTCATCAGTTCTCCTTGCCTAATTGTTTCAGTAGGCTAACATTATACTTCATCGGCAATGAGTCTTTCCCCTGGGGCGAAACTCATTCCCGATGAGTCTTGCCCCTGGGGCGCGACTCATTTTGGGGCGCGACTCACCGTTTATTTATGACCAAATTGGCCAATGACAAAAAACCCGACTTTATGTCATATCACGCGCGGACTTCGGCGCCGGTGGCACCGCAGACTTTCTTGATGAGCTTGGCCTGCACCTTTTCGACCTCTTCGCTCGTGAGGGTGCGGTCGGGAGCGCGGTAGGTGAGCGCGTATGCCATGGACTTCTTGCCAGCGCCGAGGCGTTTGTCGTCGCGGTATACATCGAAAAGGCGCACATCAGCGAGGAGTTTTCCGCCTGCAGACGTGATGCACTGCATGAGGCGCTCGTTGGTCACATCGTCGTTCACGACGAAAGCCATGTCCATTTCGACCGGCGGGAATTCGGGCACGTCGACGTAATCGCGCGCCGGACGGGCGGCACGGCCCAGAGCTTCCATGTCGAGCTCGAACGCCACGACTGGAGCTGTCGCCTCGAAGGCGTCGACGGCGAGCGGATGGATTTCGCCCACCCAACCGAGCGTCGTTCCGCCCGAAAGCACCTCAGCCGCACGCCCTGGCTGCAGATAAGGCGCATCCTCGGCCGCCATGGCCTTGAAGCGCAGCTTCGGAAGAGCCAGCTCGCGCGCGAGGCTTTCGACAACGCCCTTGCCATCGAAGAAATCGAATGCCACGGACGGCGCATTCCACGCCGCATCGTTCATGGCGCCAGCCAGGACGCCAGCGACCTTTTCGCGCTCTTTGGGCTGTTTGTGGCCTTGATGCGCGAAGAAGACCTTGCCGACTTCGTAAAGCTGCACGTTCTTGACGCCGTGAGCCTGGTTGTACGCTACGGAGCGCAAAAGGCCGGGCAGTATCGACTGACGCATCGTCGATTGCTCTGCGTTCATCGGGTTGATCAGCTCGACCGCCTGACCG
>CADBQL010000365.1 GCA_902796815.1 uncultured Coriobacteriaceae bacterium
ACGATGCGGTAATCCAACCGCTCGTCGAGCAGTACGCGAATCTTGCGAATCTCAGGTTCCATCGCGTAGCACCAGAAACAGAGCGGGTCGGTAAAATGGGCTATGGCCAGTTTCTTTTCCATGTGCGTAAGGGTATCACAGCATGGGATAGCTTTGCAGCATGAAGCAATGAGGAAATGGCAAACCCATGAGCGGCACTTGCGAGCATCGACGCTTGTCGGAATCTACTAAATGGATTCTCGCAGTTACGATCGTGGGTTGCGCAGGATGACCTCGGCGAGGGCGTTGAGCGTTTGCGCGTCCCACCATTCCTCGTCGGGGACATGGGCGTCGAACTCGGCTTCGAGCTTTGTGAGCACCTGGATGAAGCCGAGCGAGTCGACGCCGCCTTCCACGATGAGCGGCTCGTCGTCGGTGATATTCGGGTCATAATCCTCGGGAAGATCCTGCGCCATGATTTCGCGGGCGCGGGCTTTGATCTCTTCAGCAGTTGCCATCGTCAAGCTCCTCCTGTAGTTTCCATCGTTCGATATCGCCGGCGGCTGTGCGCGGGAGCGCATGCCCTAAGCGGGCGATGCGGCCGATGCGCGACCCGGGCGGGTAGGTTGCCATGGCCGGCTCGAGTGCTTTCATGATTTCGCTGTCGGTGCGCTTGTGCGTAAGCGAACCGCATACGAGCGTCAGGATGCCCCCGCAGAACACGGCCGCGACGTCGCGCTCCTCAAGCGCAGCAGTGATTCCGGTTTCGTATTCTGGCAAAAACACCTTCGTTCCGTTCGGCAGCATGAGCACGTCTTTCTTGCGGCCTTGGACGTGCAGTAGGCCTTTCTCGTCGAGAAATCCCAAATCGCCCGTATGGAGGATGCCGTTTACGATAGCGGCGGCGGTCTTTTCGTCGTCGCGGTAGTAGCCTTGCATGAGGCAGGTCGGCGCGCTCACGAGGATCTCGCCGTCATCGGCAATCGCCACCTCGTCTTCGGGACAGATCGTCATCGCGTGGAAGTCGTCGCCGATGCTCAGCGCGACGCCCGAGCTCGTTTCGGTGAGACCGTATCCCAAGCTCACGCGGATGCCACGGCTGCGTATGGCATCGAGCAAGTCGTCGGGGCAGTCGGCCGCTCCCACGAGCACGAGCGCGAGCTCGTCGTTGAGCGCGTCGCGCGCAGCCAGGAATTCCAGCAGCTTCGGGACAACCGAGACCGCCGTCGGCTTGAACGTGGCGAAATCAGCAGCGTAGTAGCGTGGTCCGCGACCGAGCGCAACTGTGGCTCCGCACGAAAGCCCCCAGAGCAGTCCGCACACGAATCCGAAAACGTGTGAGAGCGGCAACAGGCACAGCAGCGTGTCGTCGGGCGAAAGGGGTAGCAATGACGAGCCGTTGAACGCGCTTGACATCAGGCTTTCGTCGGTGAGTACGACTGCTTTCGCAAACGACGTCGTTCCGCTCGTGAAGAACAGCACGCCATGCGCGCCGAAAGCAGGCTGTGATTCGGGTGCGAGGATTCGCTCGATTTCCGTTTGCCGGGCTGAGCTTGACGCCCATGCGCAATCGGCATCGACCGTGTGCAGCAACGGCTCCATAACCCTGTTCGGCATGAGCGGGTCTACGAGCGCGACCTGAAGGCCGGCTTGCACGGCGGCGAACACTTCGACGACGCATTCGGCCGTCCCATCAGCCAAAATCGCCTCGCAAGCATGTCCCTCGGCCGCTAGCGCCTCTGCCCGCGCACCCACCAGCGAAGCAAGCTCAGTCCACGTTATAGCCCGCACCCCCTCTCCTTCCCGAGGAGAGCATAGCAACGCCGTCTTCTGGGGCGCAGTGGCGATCATACGATTGAAAAGGTCGGCGAAGTCCCTATATCGAATCATGACCCTCCATTTTCCAATCAGGTAGTTCTATTTGGGCGCGGTTTGGCACGCTCTCCACGGGCGAAGTGGGACAGGGGTCTGACCCCTGCCCCATTCGTTCGCCTACCGGAAGAACCTCAGCACGAGCTCGCGGCTGTACTCGACGGTTTCGTCCATGTCGCCGAAGCTCATGACCTCGCCCGCGTAGTACGTATCGTACTTGCCCTGCATCGCCTCGACGTCGTCGTACCATCCTGCGGCGTAGTCCTCGGTGAAGACGTGCGGGAAGTAGTACCAGTCCCTTTCCTCGATGACTTCTTTGGCCGGATTGCCCATAGCCTCGAGATCGGCCAGGACGGTCTTTTTCGATTCCTCGTAATCGATTTCCTTCAGGTCGCGGTGCTTGCGCAGCGCGTATGTGACATACATCTGATCCGGGTCGTCGATCGGCCAGCGGTGGTAGTAGACCATCAGATGACCGAGGCGCTCGGGTGTCATGTTTTCCATGATGTAATACGAGATATCAGGTGCTTTGTCG
>CADBQL010000366.1 GCA_902796815.1 uncultured Coriobacteriaceae bacterium
CTGACGCCGTGCGCGACGGCATGGCCGCGCTCGGCTTCACGATAAAGGACACGCCGCAAGGCGCCCAGGTCGAGTTTGCCGGCTAGCGGGACATATGGGGCAGGTTGAGTGTCCCACCTGATTGCGGCGGTGGGAACAAGCTGAGCATTTCTTATGGGACAAGGCCGGCTCGGGACAAGGGCCTGTCCGCTGTTGGGACGAGGGTCGGCCCCCTGTCCCAAAAATGAGCAGAGGGTCTGACCCTTCGCTCATTGCGCACGCTCAAAGATTGGCGGTTATCGATGTCAAAAAAGCCCGAGTTGCTCGCTCCTGCGGGCGGATGGAGTCAGCTCAAGGCTGCCATACGATTTGGAGCCGATGCGGTTTATCTCGCATGCGACAAGTTCGGCATGCGCGCCCGCGCGACCAATTTCGCGCTTGGCGAAATGCCCGAGGTCGTCGCGTACGCGCATGAGCGGAACGTGAAGGTGCACGTGACGCTTAACACGCTCATGGATGCGCGTGACATCGCCGAACTGCCCGCCTATCTCGAGGCGCTCGATGCAGCGGGTGCCGATGCGCTCATCATTGGAGATTTGGGCGCGTTTTCGCTCGCTCGCCGCTATGCGCCGAATACCGAGTTGCACGTGAGCACGCAGGCATCGGTGATGAACGCCGAGGCGGCACGGATGTGGTATGAGCTCGGCGCGGCGCGCGTCGTTTGTGCACGCGAGATGAGCGTTGCCGATATCGCCCAAATGCGCGCCGATGCACCACCCGAATTGCAGATCGAAGCGTTCGTGCACGGTGCCATGTGCGTCGCGTATTCGGGCCGTTGCCTGCTCAGCGCCGTCATGACGGGCCGCTCGGGAAACAAGGGCGCCTGCGCACAGTCGTGCCGCTGGAGCTATGCGCTCGTGGAAGAACAGCGCCCGGGCGAGTATTTCGAAATCGAAGAGGACGTGCGCGGCTCGTTCGTGTTGAATGCGCGGGATTTGAACATGATTCGTCATCTGGACGACCTAGCGCGCGCCGGCGTCGATTCCTTCAAGATTGAGGGCCGAAACAAACAGGCCTTCTACGTTGCGACCGTTGTGGGTGCCTATCGCAGCGTGCTCGATGGGGGAGATGTCGACGCAGCAGATGCTGAACTCTACACGATTTCGCATCGTCCGTATTCGACCGGCTTCTACTACGGCCGCGCCACGCAGACGCCCGAGCGGGACGGCTATGTCAAAGAATGCTTGCATGTGGCCACGGTGGAGGAGTGCGTCGAGCTTTCGGATGAGCGGTCGAGTGAAGATTCCGCAAGGGAGTCAAGAGCTGGCGATCGCAGTGTTCTCCACGGTCTAGGAACTACGGTGGAGGAGTGCGTCGAACTTTCGGATGAATGGTCGAGCGAAGATTCCGCAAGGGAGTCAATAGCTGGCAACCGCGAAACCCTTCGCGGTTCAGGACCATGGCGCGTGACGGTGCTTTGCCACAACCGCTTTGCCTGCGGAGACGAAGTCGAAGTCGTGAGTCCCCATATGCCTGTTCGTGCGTTCACGATGGGTCCGCTCGTGCGTCTCGCGCCTGCAGACGGCGGAAAGCCCTTCGTCGAGCGCGGCGACCTTTCCCTCACCGAAGTGCGCGCGCTTTCCTACGAGCAAGCCGAGTCGGTGGCCAATCGTTCGAAGGAGCATTATCTGTTCGATTGTCCTTTCGAGCTTTCACCTGGCGATTACCTGCGCTGCAAGGTGAAATAGGGCAACGAGTTCTTGATTGCCCAAGGCTGACGGATGCGCCCTCGCATGTTTCCGAAGAATTCCGTACGCACCCGCCGATGCCTCGCATGACTGCGTGTACACCTGCTGATTTCCTGCAAAAGAAGGTGGAATAGCGAAGAATCGACGTGCGTACGATCTATCCTGAATGCTTCGTTAATTACGTTAGTTATGGAGTCGAATTCACACATTAGAAAAATCTGCTTGACCCGAGGAATCGTTCTGCTAATATAGTCCTCGCACTTTTACGGGGCATTAGCTCAGCTGGGAGAGCGCATGGCTGGCAGCCATGAGGTCAGGGGTTCGATCCCCCTATGCTCCACCA
>CADBQL010000367.1 GCA_902796815.1 uncultured Coriobacteriaceae bacterium
CGACGAACCCACGAGCGAGCCCGTGATGATGAGCAGGTCGTTTCCGAGCGTGAAGCCGGCCATGGCGGCGGCCCAGCCGGAGTAGGAGTTGAGCATCGAGACCACGACCGGCATGTCGCCGCCGCCGATTGCGAGCACCAGGTGCGCGCCGAGCACGAGCGAGACGACGGTGATGATGATGAGCGGCACAAGACCGGCCTCGACGCCGGTCGTGTTGATAAGCCAGCCGATGCAAGCCAGGCAGACGAGGACCATGATGGCGTTGATGGCGTTGCGGCCCGGGAGCATGAGCGGCTTGCCCGAGATCTTGGCCGAAAGTTTCAGGAAGGCCACGATCGAGCCCGTGAACGTGACGGCACCGATGAATACGGCAAGCCCGACCTCACCGAGGTGGTAGGCGTTCATGGCGCCTTCGAAATACCCGCCCGGCTCGGTGAGGAACGAGTTAAAGCCGACGAGCACGGCAGCCAGGCCCACGAACTGGTGGAGCATGGCGACGAGCTGGGGCATCTCGGTCATCTGGACCTTGACGGCGCGCCATATGCCGATGGCCGCGCCGATGGCGATGCCGACGATCATGAGGCCGGCCGTCTGAGCGGCGACTTCGGCATTGCCCGCGAGCACCACGACGATAACCGCCACGAGCGCGAGTGCCATGCCGCAGATGCCGAAACGGTTGCCGCGGTTGGCGGTCTTCTGCTGCGAGAGCCCCGCGAGGGCGAGGATGAACAGCAGCCCCGCCAGGATGTAGGCGAGCATCTCGAATTGAGTGAGCATCTCCAACATGTTACTCAGAGCTCCTCTGGAACATCTTGAGCATGCGGTCCGTCACGAGGAAGCCGCCGAAGATGTTGATCGAGGCGATGGTCATCGCGACGAATGCCAGCACGACCACCACGGGGTTGTCGAAGTTGACGATCTGCAGCAGCGCGCCCACGATGATGATGCCCGAGATCGCGTTCGTCTCGGACATGAGCGGCGTGTGCAGCGAGTGCGTGACGTTTGTGATCACGTAGAAGCCCACGACGCAGGCGAGCATGAACACGATGAAGTGGTTGGCCATCGCCGGCGGCGCGCCCACGATCAGCGCCACGGCCAGGACGGCGACGAGCGCCTTCCACCAGTGCTTGGCGAAAGCGGACTTCTCGACCTCGGATTCTGGCTCCACCGCGGCTTCCTCGGCCTTGGCGGCCGGCGCCGCCGAGACCTTCACGGGAGGCGGCGGCCACATGATGTCGCCGTCGAGCGTGACCGCGACGCCGCGCTGCACCTCGTCATCCATGTCGAGGGCGAGCACGCCATCCTTGGCCGGCGTCGTAAGCTTCAGGAAGTTCACGATGTTCTGGCCGAAGAGCTGCGAGGCCTGCCCCGGCATGCGACCAGGAAGGTCGTTGTAGCCGATGATCGTGACGCCGTTCTCGGTGCGCACGACCTCGCCAACCTTCGAGAGCTCGCAGTTCCCGCCGAGCGCGCTCGCGCCCATGTCGACGACGACCGAACCGGGCTTCATGCCCGCGACGGCCTCGGCGGTCACGAGCAGAGGCGCGGGGCGCCCCGGCACGGCGGCTGTCGTGATGACGATGTCGTTGGCCGCCGCCTGCTCGGTGTAGACGGCCAGCGTGAGCTTCTGCTGCTCCTCGTCGAGGGCCTTGGCGTAGCCGTCCGAGGACTCCTGCGTGACCGGGGTCGCGACGAAGGTGCCGCCGAGCGACTCGACCTGGTCGGCCACCTCGGGGCGCACGTCGGTCGCCGAGACCTGCGCGCCCATCGAGCCCGCCGTGCCGATTGCCGCGAGCCCTGCGACACCGACGCCGATGACGTAGACCTTGGCGGGCTGCGTCTTGCCGGCGGCGGTTACCTGGCCGGTGAACGTGCGGCCGAACTCGTTGGCCGCCTCGATGACCGCGCGGTAGCCCGACACGTTCATCATCGACGAGCGCACGTCGAGCGATTGCGCGCGCGATATGCGCGGTACCGCGTCCATGGCGAGTGCCGTGATCCCCATCTCGTGGAACTTATTTATCAGCTCGTCGTTTCCCCACGGGCTCATGCGGGCGATCAGCGTCGCCCCGCGTTTCACGAGCACGAGCTCCGCGTCAGTGGGCGTGTCCAGGCACGTCACGATATCCGAGCCCCACGCCTCCTCCTTCGACACGATAACGGCGCCCGCCGCCTCGTACTGGTCGTCGAAGTAATTGGCGCGCACGCCGGCCCCCGTCTCAACGCACACGTCATAACCGAGCTTGATCAGCTTGGCCGTCGTATCCGGTGAGGCCGCCACGAGCGTTTGCCCGTCGTACGGCTCTTTGGGTATGCCAATTCGCATAGCCCCTCCTAACATCATTCCGCAAAAAAACTCTGCGGCTATTCGGAGCGTCGATTATACTCAACGCATCATACACCCAAGGCATTTTCGCCGCACTTCATTTTGGAAACTACGTAATCGACGCGAAATAGACTCATCGTTGTCGTCCGCGACTGGGCAGGCTAGCTGCATTCAGCACATGTATTCGACATAGTCTTATATATGTGCATATCGTGAAAACTGGCTAAGGTATTGTCATTTAATAGACATTGTCTTATATTGAAAGAGGTCTGAAGCACGGCGGGTTTGAGAACCCTCCTGAACAAACCCGCCTCCTTCCACATGCTCAAGCTGCCCATCTCGGGCGGCTTTTTTGTAGTTATAGGCAATGAGTACTGCCCCTGGGGCGCGACTCATTCGGCCAGTTGCGACTATCCCTCGAGACAGAAGCGGCGAACATCGCCGAGGAGCGCATCGTCGAATCCGAGCTGTTCGCGCACGAACGCGTCCATGGAACCGTAGCGCTCGCGGACGCTTTCGTAAAATGCATCGAGATTAGCGGGTAGCGCTCGGTGGGCATCGGTGAGCGCGCGGGCCTTTTCCTGATCGCCTCCGGCAAACCTCAGGAATCGCTCGAGCATCTCGTCGTAATGTCGGTCGCGCGACACGTTCGTGAACAGATAGTCGTCGAGAATCTGTTCGCGGTCCACTCCAAGAATCGTCAAAGCGAGGAGCGACATGATGCCTGCGCGATCCTTTCCCCCGCTGCAATGCATGTAAACCGGGCAGCCGGCAAGCGCATGATCGAACAACGCATGCATACCAGCGCGCATCTGGCCGACAGTCAGCGGATTCGAAAGAGAGCGGTAGAAATGCTGCGGGTCGCACGCCACATCGCGCCCGACCGTCTTCGTTCCCTTAGCGGGTTCGGTGTACTCGATGCCCACGATATCAAGGTCGTAAAATGGGATATGAAGGTTCTCGACACCCGGCACTTCCACGTCAGGCTTTTCGACGCGCTCCCAACCGCAACGCACGTCGATGACGCAACCGATTCCCAGCCCTTCGAACAGACGGCGACGATCGCGTTCGGTTGCCTTTGCAAGCTCGCCGCCCCGAAACATCAATCCTGATCGAATCGGTTTCTGGCCTGCGCCCACAAGACTACCCAAATCGCGCGCGTTCTGCACGCCCTCCAACTTCACAACCCTCGACACAAATCCATCCTGCCATCTCGTCACATAATTGCAAGAATCTAGTATACCCCAACGGGAACTGAGCCATGAGCAAGCTCGAAGACCACCTGGAGCATGCAACGTTACAGTTCACTGTGTTAGCAGGATTGCAAAGCAAAACCCCAGGTGAGGGCGCGTCATCGGCGATTCCGCAGACACAAACTTAATCATTCCAAAGCTACGAGGACAAGTCGATGCGCGTTCTCACCTGGGGTTTTGCGGGACGTGCGGACCTAGCGAATAGCAACTACGCAATCAAAGAGGAAGCTTTTCTTGTGATCAAAAGGAACATCCCTATCGCCACAAAAAGCTTCCCTTTTGATCACATACCGAAGCAATCGCGCGCAAGCATTTCCATTAAGTCATCCGAAAGGTATGCGGGAAACTTCCGAGCGGTTTTTTCGGTCATATGACCTTCTCCGGCGACGTAGGCTCCAAGCGATTTGCAAAACCACGTGGCCGAGCGCAACGCCGTCATCATGCGAAATGCCCGAAAACGCTCATCGAACGATCCCCGCTCGAAGCGGCCGTCCACGGCTCGCCAGTACGCATCGACGAACGCCTCGACATCATTCGCGGGAAAAAGATACTCGCTATCCCAAAACGTCGTCGTCGGAGACACGAAATACGCTACATCCTGCGCCACCTCGCCGACGATCGGGCGCTCCCAATCGATGAAATACCCTGGCTTCTCGCAAAAACGACCACCATCATCGGCCGCGCCTGCTGCACATGCGGCGCTTTGCGAGGGAATCAGGAAGTGCGACGGAAGCGTTTCGGTGTTGATGATATGAACGCAATCCTCAGGCCTGCATCTGGTCGCCAAAGACGATTCCGCCGCGCGCATGAACGACTCGACCCAACGCGTGATGCGCGCATCCTCGAATCCCGAAGCGCGATACGACTTGAACCGCTGCACGCACTCGTCGTACAGCGCACGCAGCGGGTCGCGCGGCCTGAAGACGGTGCAGCCCTCTTCGACGGACACCGCATGGACGTCGGCCATAATCTGAGCCGCACAGAGCAAATCACCAGGTCGGAGGTTGTCGAAATCGAGCTCGTCACCCTCGCAGTAGCTTATGACGAGCACGCCGTTTCCGAGCGCCTCCGGCCCATTGTCCAGATACACCGGCTTTGGAGTTCGACCGCACGATTCGAGCGCCTCGAGCGCTCCGAACTCGTACGCCACCTGATCATCGTGAAATGGCTGCATGACGAGGTTTATGCGCAGCACGTACGTTTGGCCCGAAGAAGGCACGTCGAGGAGAAAATTAAGATTGTGCTCCCCTGCCCCCAGGGGCTGAAGCACGAGCTTTTCTGTGCCATCTGCGCCGATAGCCTCGCGCAGCGCACCATTGCGCTCGAGATAGCGCTCAGCTTTCTGGATATGCACACCTTTTACTTGCAATGCCATCCCCTCGATGAGTCGTGCCCCAGGGACGTGACTCATCGCCTCACGCTTACGCCTGCTCGCGGAAGGCGACCTTTTCCAAAAGCGACCCACCGCAACTCGAACCCGAGCCAGCCGCGCAGCTATAGCAAATCGGGTTCGTGCGAATCGTGCGCACGGGCAGTCCTTCCGATACGATGTCGCGGATGTTACGTGCCTCGGCAATCGGCATGCCGAGCACATGGTTGGCCTCGCAGTCGTAAAGCCGGCCATCCCAATCGACGTTGATCTGCGTACGACACATCATATGCGCGACGACCGCGCCGTTGTAGTTGTCGGCGAGCAGTTTGAGGTAGTAGGCGAATTTTCCCTTTTGCTCGAGCTGATGTGCGAAGCGACCAAGCGGATAGTTGTTGAACGCATAGAGCGCGTTGAACTCGACACCTTGGGATTTCTTGAGCTGATACGCGTAGAACTCCTCGAGCTCGCGCTGGTCAGGCGGCAAAAACGGCCCGTCGACGTTGTACACGAGGTCGATCTGCAAATCCGGCGAGAATCCATAGCCGCGCCCGTTC
>CADBQL010000368.1 GCA_902796815.1 uncultured Coriobacteriaceae bacterium
ATGAGGCCGAAGAGCTTCGCTTCCCGCAGACCATTGGCGGCGTTCCGGTTACGGCGATTGCCGCAAACAATTACGTTTACGGTGGGGATATCCCTTATGAAGACTTGGGGAAGTCCTCTGCTAGCATAATCGTGTTGCCATCGAGCTTGCGCGAGATCATCGGCGATGGATTCTGGCCTTCTCGAAAGATATCCGAATTCAAGCTCGAGGGCGAAAACGATTTCTTTTCGGTGAAGGACGGCGTTCTGTTCTCAAAAGACGGAAGCGTTCTCGTCCGATACCCTTCTGCTAGACCTGGCGCGTATGCAATCCCGCCGACAGTTGATTGTATAGGCGATTTTGCATGTCATGGAAGCGCTTTGACGAGCGTTGAAATTCCCAGATCAGTCGCGCATATCGGTGCGAATGCGTTTGCGGGGAGCAAGCTAGGAGAGGTTGAGATCCCTGGTTCGGTCGAGGATATTGGCGACTCGGCGTTCGAGCGCTGCTCGCTTAAAAAGATAGTATTCCACGATGGGTTGGAATCCATCGGGACGGACGCATTCGCCTGGAATGAGATTCGCGAGCTCTCGCTGCCCGATAGCGTCGAACGCATTGGGGATCGGGCTTTCAGCGGAAATGAAGGATTCGATGGGCTTGCCCTTCCGGAGAGCTTGCGTTTCATGGGGTCATACGCTTTCGGCGCGCGTAAAAACGATGAGTTGCTCTCGACCGGATCGGACGTCTTGCGCCTCGGCCCTTTGCTCGGGAGGATTGAATTACGCGCTTTCTCGAATCTTGATGTCAAGTCTTTCGAGGTCGACGAATCGAACGAGTACTTTGCAGCCGAAGGGCCGCTGCTTCTCTCGAATGACAAATCAATCGTTATCGCATGTGCGTCTGGCGCAAAAGGTGCCGTGCGCATTCCCGATGGTGTGGCGGAGCTGGAATACGGCTCATTCGGCGGCGCTGTGGGCGTGACGGATGTGTACATACCCGATTCGGTGATCGAGCTGCCGAGCTTTAACTCTTTGTTCTACAACGAGTTCAACGACGACTACGAATCAGAGGAGGTCATTACCCAGAAATACAAGTACAACGTCAAGATTCATTCCAACGCCACTTCGATTGCAGCAGTGCGCGCCCGGGCCAGCGGCGTCGAGTGGGTCGAGGAGTAGTGGAGTATCGAGCCTTTAGGGCTAGCGGGGGCTCAGGCGCATCGATGTTGTTGCCCGCCAGGCGAGCGACGATGGAGCGCTCGGCATTTCTTTTAGTCGACGGCTTGCAGATTGCTAGTTACGAATGACGGGTGACAATTTGGGGCTGCGGCGGGCAATGTCGGGCAAACCAAGTCAAATGTTGAGTAAAAAACTTTGTAAAAAACGTTAAAAATATGCGCATATGTCTGATTTCATCGCCCTTCTAGGTGGAAATGATAAAAAAATGTGTTAATGTTTGAAATTTTCAGGGTACCTCGAGTATTGGAGCTTCTTCGCGTACATTATGCCTGTTCAAACGTTTGTCGTTTTCGAGCTATTTAACAAGGTGCCAAAAGAGCAAACATTATCGAAAATTCTGAACATTCGACAGCTTGTCTTGTTCAAAATCAAACATATACGCAAATTATGAACTAGATTAAACCACTACCCCTGAAGGTAATCGGTTGCCTTCTGGGAAGCGGCTTCCTGTTTTTCCTTGCAGATTAGCCTAGCATGTCAGTTGTAATAGGCTTCCTGCACGAGCCCGTTGTCGTTGAGCACCACGGCAAGCTCCGAAACATGCTGGTACATGGCCGAGCCTTCCCCGGTATAGATTCGGCGGTCGACGTCGACGAAGAAGGTGTTGCCGACCGCATCTGCAATCACTGTTTCCGCTGCAATGTTCAGCGATCCTCCCTGGAAAACCACTCCGGGCTCGACCTCGTCGTCTTCGAATTCGTAAAGTTCTGAGGACGGATCCACGTATTTACGGAAAGCGTCGGCATCCTTCATCGAAAGCTCGCCGTCATGCAGCTCGCCATGAGCGAGCAGGTCGACCGCGAATCCGATGGCTGTATCGCGCCTGGAGGCATATTCTTTGCCTTCGGGGGTTGACGAGGCCATTCCGACAATGCGGGCGTCAGCTATTTGGCAGGTTCCGTACAAACCATTTTGGCTGTCCGCCGTAACGAGTGACCCTACCACGGCAATGCGTTCACCACTGTGCTTGAGGAATTCCTCGCCGAAATCGTCGCCGGCTCCGTCGGTGGCTATCCCCAGGTCAAAAGCCTACTCAATCGTGTCCTGATTCTTCTTCACGATGATACCACCCGGTACTTTCAGATACGCCTCTGGCTTTCCGTTGCCATTCTCCCGAACTCGCGCGATGCCAGTGAAAACTCGCTTGCCGCCAAAATACGCGGTAGCATAGGAGCTGTCCTGCATAACCACGAATCCGTTTCCGGGGTCTTTAACAACTTTGATGCTGTCGACTAATTCTTGAAACATGCCATCACAACAATCCGCGAGCGTGGCACTACAAATAAGGCTTACACTTACCGCATGGCCTTCGAATGCCATATCCACTCACGATGAACGCCTAGCCTCGCTGTCGCTCGTTAAGTAGTCGTAGGCCGTCTTCTGCGAGCGCACGCCTGCGATTTCGACCTCGCCTTCGCTTACGTAGCGGAGGAACTTTCTGCCGTCACCTTTCAGGTCAAAGGTGTTCTGCATTCTGCCAGATTGCCATGCCAGCTCGTTGAGGATCCACTCTGCAGACGAGGGCTCTCCCGTTTCCTTGTTTCTATAGTTTACGTTTTGCATCACAATTACGATATCGCGTCCGTCCGTTGGCTTATACTCGATTGTATATAATCCATCGCTTTGGGAAAGCTTGTCATTCGGCGCCTCAACGAAACCGTCGGGAAGGCTGTAGCGGATTCCGAAGTGCAGTCTTTCGAACGTGTTGCTATTATTGCAGTTGCCATTGCTAGATTGCGTGCTCGCCACCGCCTCGCCGTTTTCGCCACTAGGACCAGCGCCGTCCTTTGCCATGCAGATTTCTGCAGGGCAAAGCGATATCCAGAGCGCAAACGAGACTCCAGCAACAACCGCTATAAAAGTGATAGCTGTGAGCATCAATCTGACTGATACAACTTTTCCCATTGCAAATGTCTTTCGTTCTTG
>CADBQL010000369.1 GCA_902796815.1 uncultured Coriobacteriaceae bacterium
GCTCGAGCTGCTCGAACCGCTCGTGCTCATCGCGGCAGAGCACGCTGCGCTTATGAGCAGCGCGAACACCGTAACGATTGCGCACAGCACGATGCCTGCCACCGCAATGCCGCGACCTTGCTTATTGCCCTTTTTGATACTGGAAAGCGAAACGATCGACAAAATCAAACCGACGATGGCCAGCAACGGCGACCCAAAATTCAGAATGGGAATAAAAGAGGTCGCCAGAGCCACAATTCCAAGCACCATGCCAGCAATCGCCAAACCCGACGTAGGTAAGACTTGCGGTTGGGCCGCAACCCCCACGTAGCTCGGCTGAGGCTCACCCGACTGACCAGATGCTCCTAAAAACTCAGCGCTTGGTTGGGGCGCCTCGGACGGCGCCAGCCCATTTCCAAAAACCTCCCCGTTTGTGGCAACAGAATTTTCTGAAACACCGGGTCCACCGCTAGTCAAACCGCTCATGACGCCCTCCTCGTGCTATTGACGCTGATGATAGAGGTAAGACTAACGCCACGGTATTTCCCTTTCATTAGCTGCCAGCTAATACTTTGGGAACCGCAAGTGCCGATCAGCTCAAATGGCACGAGCTAGGTGAACGACGTCGTAGTCGCCGTTGTGATATTCCTTGCCGCAGAGCGCAAAACCTTGGCCCGCCCAGAACTTCATGCCGCCTTCGCTAGCCTTCGGGCACGCAACCTCAAGCCGGTCATAGCCTTGCGCCTGCATGGACGCGCGCACGTCAGCAAAAATCTGTGAACCGATGCCTCGGCCTTGCTGATCGGCGTCGACCATGAACCAGCCGATGAACGCATCGTCGCGCTCGGGATAACCGCAAATCAGATCGAGCACGGCAACGAGAAAGCCCCGCTCGTCATAGAAGCCCACGAAATGCTTGTCGGTCTCGTTCGCCCCGTCGGGCACGTCGCTGATGATTTCGGTCAGGCGCGAACGCGACGGGCGAACTCCGAGCGCGCGGTAGAAGCGGCGATTGGACTTGGCCAGCATGTACACGTCGGTGATGTCAGCCTCGGTGAGCCTTCGCACATCATAGTCGGTGCCAAGCGTCCGGATGTCGAGCCAACGATTGCCCTCTCCCGCGCCCACGCCGTCGCCGAATGCATAACGATCCGACGACTGCATATCAAGCACCAGGTCGAACTGCGTGTCGAAAAGCTCGCGATACACGCCGCCCAACGCCAGCAGCTCGTCGTGAGCTCCTTGCTCGACCACGACGCCGTCTTTCACCACCAAAATGCAGTCGGCCTTGAGGATGGTCGAGAGCCTATGAGCGATGACGATGCTCGTGCGCCCGACCATCAGCTGTTCGAGCGCCTGCTGGATGGCGCGTTCCGAAATCGAGTCGAGGGCACTCGTAGCTTCGTCAAGAATTAAAATCTTGGGATCCTTGAGGATAACGCGCGCCAGCGATAGGCGTTGTTTTTCGCCGCCAGAGAGTTTGAGCCCGCGGTTTCCGACTTCGGTGTCATACCCCAACGGCTGCGAGGCGATATAATCGTGAATGTTCGCAATCTTGCAGGCCGCTTCTAGCTCCTCGTCAGTCGCATCTTCGCGAGCATACAGAAGGTTTTCGCGTATCGTCCCGTTGAACAGGTATGCTTCTTGCGTGACGACGCCAATCTGCTGGCGCAGGTACGGCAGATCGAAATCGCGTACATCAACGCCCGCAATCGTGACTGCGCCGCCACTCACATCGTACAGGCGAGGAATCAGGTTTACGACCGTGGATTTTCCCGATCCCGAAGGACCCACGATGGCATACATCTCTCCACCTGGCACCTCGAAGTTCACGTCGGTGAGCACGAGCCGACTGGAATCGTAGCCGAATGCCACGTGCTCGTAGCGGATGGGCTTCTGCTCAACATCGGGCTTTTTGCCATCTGGTGGCGATACGATCGTGTTCTCGCGATCAAGGTAGTCGAATATGCGCGTGAACAGCGCGAGCGAACGCGTGAACGTAACCTGCAGGTTCAGGATCGACTCGACCGGACGATACAGGCGGTTTACGAGCGAAACCATCGCCGTGACCGTGCCCACGGTCAACGTGGGGTCGAGCTTTTGAATGATGAGCAAGCCGCCCGCGAAGTAGATGAGCAAAGGCCCGAGCTGCGTGAACATCCCCATAGCAACGCTGAACATCGACCCCGAACGCGTTTCGCGCATGCTGAGGCGCGTAACCTCGTCGTTCACGCGCTCGAAGTCGGCATATTCTTTATCCTCGCGCGTGAACATTTTCACGAGCAGAGATCCGCTCGCCGACAATGTCTCGTTGATAGCCTGGTTCATCTCGTCGGTTTTTGTCTGAGTCTGCGTCGCGTATCGCAGGCGCTGCTTGCTCGCACTGCGCGTCGGCATAATGAGCAGCGGCAACACGGCAAGCCCGACGATGGCCAACTGCCAACTCATCGTAAACAGCGCCACAAGTGTCGTGATGATCGTAGCCACATTGCTCACGACTTTCGAAAGCGTCCCGCTCACAACCGAACTCACGCCGCTGATGTCGGTATCCATGCGCGTGATGATGTCGCCTTGTTTTTCGGTCGTGAAAAACGAGTGGGGCATGTGTTGCAGGTGGCGATACATCTGGTTGCGCATGTCAAAAATTATGCGCTGCGATATCCATGCATTGATGTAGTTCTCGAGTACGCCGATGAGCTGGCTTACAACCATAGCCGCAAGCGCGATGAGCAGCAGCTCCACGAGGTAGCGCAGATCGTCGCCGACGAGCGCCTCATCGACGATGCGACCCGTGATGATGGCGGGAAAAAGCCCCACGATCGCAGCAATCACAATCGCCACGAACACGCCGAGAAATTGCAGCCAATACGGTTTCAGGTACGAAAGGATGCGAACGAGCAGCTCCTTCGTGACCTTTGGCATATTGGCTTTTTCCTCGTCGGTGAGGAATCTGCTGCTTGGTCCGTGGCTCAAGGGCGGTGCCATCGATACCTCTTTCGATAGTGTTGTTTGTAGTTGCATTATGTCATATACGAA
>CADBQL010000370.1 GCA_902796815.1 uncultured Coriobacteriaceae bacterium
GCATGGATGCGCTCGGCGGCGGCGCTGGTGGCGCGAATGTTTTCGTTTTCTACGAAAATGCGTTTCGCCTGAGGATATTTCGAAACGATTGAACGCTCGATTCGATCGATAGCTTCATCGATGTCATCACGCGACGAGCCTGGAAGGAACGTCGCGTCAAGCGTTATCAGCAAGTCATCGGGACCCAGGTAGAGCGTCAGGATTCGACCGCACTCCTCGACAAGAGGATCGGCTTCGACCATACGCTCAATCTCGAAGACCTCATCGGCATGCATACCCTCGCCGACGAGCAGGCCTTTTGTTTCCCGGAGCAAAATGGTCGCCACGACGCACAGTATCAAACCGATGACGACGGACGCCCCCGCATCAATGTAGGGGTTATTGAGCAAATGGCCGAAGAACACGCCACAAAACGCGACGATCAAACCGAGTTCTGCTGCGGAATCTTCCAGCACGACGGTAAAAAGGCTCGGATCTTTAGCCTCACGGATAAACCGAAGCGGGCTCACGTCGCCACGAGCCTTGTTGAAGTTGCGTAATGCCACACTCAGCGAAATGCCTTCGATGATGACCGAGGCGCCTATGACGATATAGCTCATCAGTGGATTGCCAAGCGTCGTATCAGGACCAATCGAGACGATGTTGTGCAGGCCCTCGTAAATCGAGAAGCCACCGCCAAGCGCAAAAATCATGACGGCAACGACGAGCGTCCAGAAGTACAGCTCATGGCTGTAGCCAAACGGGTGCTCGATGTCGGGCTTTCGACTTGCGCGTTTCATGCCAAAAAGGAGCAGCAGGCCGTTCCCGCTGTCGACGATGGAATGAATGCCTTCCGAAACCATCGCCGAACTTCCCGAAATCGCTGCCGCTATGAACTTCACGATGCCAACACCGATGTTCGCCAAGATAGCAGCGATAATCGCACCGAGGCTTTCGCTCGGCTCATCGGCTTCGTCCGTACGCGCCGCCTGTCCGTCGGGCGCATCGAGAGGCAAGTGGGACGCAACTCCATCTGCTTGCGGAACTTTTGACTCTATTGTGTTTTGGCTTGATATTGGCACGTTCGATCTTCTCCTTTTCCACGCGTCACTGAAGCGCAAGGCAACGCTCTCGTTTTATTTGTATGGTACCGCACGCAGCGAGCGCAGGCATATGCCCTTCGCTCTTTTTCGAGAAAGGGATTTGGCGCATCTTATGAATGAGTCACGCCCCCGGGGCGCGACTCATCGAGCAAACCGGACCCGCCTGCGAATGAGTTTTGCCCCTGGGGCGTGACTCATTCGCGCTCGTCGTGGTGGAAAAAGGATTTCACCTTGTCGACTGCCGATCTGGTTGCGTCGTTAAACCTGTTCGACATGTTTTCGGTAGCGGCATTGAGCCTATCCGTCATTGCTTCGGTCGCATTGTTCACCGTATTAGAAACGTTTTCGACTGTACTGGAAACACCTTCGGCTACCGAATCGGTGGTGTGCTTGACGGCATTCGCGACGTTTTCGGTGACAGAATCGGCCTTATGTTTGACCGCTCCCGCAACACTCGACGCCACCATATCGGTCATTTGCTTGACGGTATCAGTAACCGTCTGCATAAACTCGCTCGTACGCATCATCGAAAGCGCCTCGCGATACGACGTGCGGCGAATGGCCTGCATGCTAACCGGTCCATCGGCCGCGGTAAGCCACTTTTTTGTCAGGACGCCCACGCGGAAAACTAAGAACGCGCTCACAAGGCCTTCCGCAGTCGCACCGAGCACAACACCGCCCACACGAGCGCCTGCTCCTCCGCCCATGAGCTGGCCAAGCAGGTCGCTCAAATCAGAGTCCTCGATGCCGCCGATTATGAGCGCGCTTACCATCACGCGTGTATACAGGCGGGCAAGTCCCACGTTCGTCGGCCTAAACCCACAGGTTTCGACAATCGAGCGCACAAGATCGAGGCATATCGAGAGCATCGTGACGGTGCTGATGAGCGGCGAGCGCGAAACCGCCGAAACGAAAAACGCCGTGTTCGCAGCCCGCATCGTCGCAGCGTCGATCGCCGGGATGAAGTGGCGTTTGAAGAACTCTATCAGCAGGTCATCAGCATCATCCTCACGCTCGAGATACCCTTCGAGCTCGGCGATTTCTTCATCCGAAAGCTCCGTGTTGGCAATGAGGTTATCGGCAAGCATCCGACAGCGCCTGCGCCTGGCATGGCCTTTTTCGTCGCGAAGCTGATACAACGAGAAAATCGGACGCTTGGCGACCTTGACGACCGGCACGACGATGCCCACTATCACGAGCGCGACGATTAACGCGTAGAAAACCCAGCCGAGCACGGGATGAGCAGCCATGAGGTGATCGCCGACGTTGAGCATGCTGCCGAGCATCGTGAGGGCAACAAGCAAGCCAACGCAGACCGCGACTACGATCGTATTCGTATGAGTTCCGCGCGCGGGAGACCTCGTGGCTATAGCCACCTGAATCGCAGTTTCCTTCGCACTGTCTTCATCCTCATCGCCATGCCCGTCTTCGCGATTGCGCTGGTTGTCGCTCGCGTCGCTCCCATCGAACGCATCTTTCTCATCCTGGCTTTCGTGGGGCAGCCGATCCCTATCAATCTCTTCGGCTTGTCCGCGGGCAAAACCACCCATCGAATCGCGCATTGCAAGCGCTCTGCTCTCACCAGAAATTGACGACATCTTGCTCGATTCCAACGCGTTGTCAGACCCCTGCAAATCGAGATGTTCGGTTTCGTATATGCCTTGCGGCATTTCGTCAACCATAGCCTTCCCTCCAGCTCAAGACGAGCCCTGCCTCACGGCGAAAATCTATGCGTATCCTACACCGCGCCTATCCGATACGCGAGATGAGCACCCAAGCGGTTGCCCGTTCGTTACGATGGCTCAGCTCCCAGAGTAAGTCATGCCCCCTAGGACGAAACTCATTCGCCGATGAGTCATGCCCCAGGGGCAATACTCATCTCAAAGCAACGCGCCCACTCAAGAATTGAGCTCGATTATCTATTCGAAATCGACAACGTGATACTCCACAGACTCAGAAACGGGACCAGCTTCAGCGCGAAAACGAGATACGAGCTCTTTACCCGAAAGACCTTCGCTGACCAGCGCCTCAAGAAGGTCAGCGCATTTTTCGCCCGCACTCTTCACGGGGCGAAACTCAACACCAGTCTTGGTTGCTACGACTTCGGCCTCGCTGCCAAACCCGTAGCTTTCATACAGTTCACGAGGAATACGCACTTGCATCTGAGCAGATATTTTCGCAATCCGAGGCTTGCCATTTTGCGCCATAACCATCTCCTTCTCCCACCACCTTCGAGGGTGGTATCTTTACTTCTTTAGACTCAGTTTTACTTTTTATTATTATATACTATTTATTTGTTCCGAGAAAGCCCATAGCGTAAAAAAGCTCTGAATAAAGGCGATGTCGTTTTAGCTAAAAAAGAGCCTCCTTTTGGCAGCGATCAGCTTAGCCCTAACCACTTAACGACCACATTATGTTTGGGGCAAACGTTTTCTTGAAGTACAATCAGCGCAAGGAGGGCGATAGCCAATGAGAGCTTTTCACAATTCGCGCGATTGCGCATACCGTGCACCATTTGGTGCAGTAGCAACAAAAACCCAGGTAAAACTAGCGATTGATGTATGGGATGCACCCGACGCCACGGTGCAGCTGCGCACCTGGACCGACGAAGAGGGCGAAGTGATCCTCGACATGGATCCCGTTACCGAGAAAACACACGCTTCCATAAAGGCTGCCACAGCAGGAAAAGACGAAGTGCATGGTCCAGCCACACGCTTCGAGGTGAGCTTTTCGCCAAAAACCCCAGGCATCATGTGGTATCACTTCATCATCACGAACGCAGAGGGAGAAACGTATCGCCTCGGCGTGCAAACCGGGCACCGCGGCGGAACAAGCCAGGTCATGGAGTGGGAGCCACCGAGCTACCAGCTGACTATCTTTGAGCCAGGTGACTTAGCGCCTACATGGCACCATCCAATCGACGGATACCTCTACGATGCGAGCGCCGAGCAAAGCTTCGAGGAAACTATCCAAACGCTGCGCGAGAACTATCCAGCCTCGTTGTTAAACAGGACTTTTGGCTGGGATGCAAGCATACTGCTCGAGGATAGGGACCTGAAGAAGCTCTTCGAAAAACAAGGCATGCCGACGCCTGGAGCATCAGGGCCGATGTGGCGCTTCGCAGCGAACGATGATGTATTTGGTTTTTGGTACAAAAACGAACGCGGCCGCCTGACGTGCACTCTTATGAACGCCTCGCTCGATCAGGGCTATGACGTGGCAATTCCTTTGGTCGACGAAACGGTGAGCGAGTTACTCGGCGGCGGTGAGGTGCCGCTGCATGAAGCGACCAAAACAAGTCTGGTTATCCCTATACCCGAGTCGGCTGAGGCCGGCGCAAAATTTGCGTGCATGCACCTTGGCCCTCTCGGCGCTTTCGTTTTGTATTTCCACAAGGTTCAGATGCTTCAGCGGCCGATGGAGCCGGGCGTAGGCGTTCTCGCCCACATCACGAGTCTTCCAATCGAGGCCTCGAGCGATGACAATTGCACGGGCAAAACGCCTGACCATATTAGCAATGCTTCGGATGCTGCCGCGAGCAGCCCCGCAAGCACGTCCAAGCTCGCCAAAGCCCAAAAAACGCATCCGGGCACACTCGGGGCGCCAGCGCGCGCCTTCGTCGATTGGCTTGCAGAAGCGGGTGTTCGCTACTGGCAAATTCTGCCCGTGAACCCGACCGATGAATACGGCAGCCCCTATGCAGGCATCAGCGCTTTCGCGGGAAACACGCGCCTGCTCGAAGGCTCGCCCGCGCAGATTGTTGATGCGCTGAGTAGCGCTGGTAGCAAAGAGGCCTACCGCGAGTTCTGCGAGCGCGAAGCCTCTTGGCTCGAACCGTACGCATCTTTCATGGCAATACGCCGTAAAATCGGCCCAGACGCAATGTGGCAAAACTGGCCCGAAATCTACCGCGCCTACAACCCTGACGTGATTCGCAACGACGATGAGCTGGCATTGTACGCCTGCATCGAGCGGCGTCTCCAGTTCGTATTCGATACACAATGGCGCGAACTGCGGGCGTACGCAAACGAGCGAAACGTGCAAATCATAGGCGATATGCCCATTTACGTGAGCGCCGATAGCGCTGATGTGTGGGCACATCCGGAGTTGTTCCAGCTCGACGAGGACGGCGCACCCAGCGTCGTCGCAGGATGCCCGCCTGACGATTTTGCAGCTGATGGGCAAATCTGGGGAAACCCGGTGTACGACTGGACAGCGCTCAAGGCTTCTGGCTACGATTGGTGGCTGCGCCGCCTCAAGCGGGCGTTCGACCTGTGCGACATGACTCGACTCGACCATTTCATCGGCTTTTCGCGCTATTTCTCGATACCGGCAGATGGAAAAGCCTATGAAGGTACGTACCGTCCCGGCCCTGGCATCGAGCTGTTCCAGACGGCGTTCGACCAACTCGGACCGCTGCCCATCGTGGCGGAGGACCTCGGCATCGTGACGCCAGGCGTTCGTGCGCTCTGCGCTGCATGCGGTTTTCTGGGCATGGACATCATTCAGTTCGCTGACGGCGATCAGCGCGAGTCCTACACGCCGCGACCTGGGAAAATCTCGTATACGGGCACGCATGACAACCAGACGCTCCTGGGCTTTTGCAAGACGTATTACGGTGAGGAAGAAGCCGTCGAAACCGCGGCCAAGCTGATGAAAAACGTGCTCACGAGCTCAGCGGACGTCTGCATCATCCCGCTGCAAGACGTGCTCGGCCTCGACGACGAAGCACGCATGAATGTGCCAGGCGTTGCTGAAGGCAACTGGACCTGGCAAGCCGACGCATCCGCGGTACGCGCTGCGCTACCCACCGCCTGCAAGCTCGTGCAACTTTTCCGATAATCCTCGCGCTCTTGACGTGTCGCGCCCCAGGGATGAGTTTTGCCCCTGGGGCGTGACTCATTGCGAAGATGCGGCTCGTTCGCCCAGCCAAGCAACGACGTCGCTGCTTTCATACAGCGGTGCCCCATCGATGAAAAGACAGGGAACCTGCTGCTTTCCCCCGACGGAGATCAGCGTTTGACGAGCGCTCTCGTCAGTGTAGATGTTTCTGAGCTCGATTGAGTCCTCCAAACCCATTTCCTTAATAGCGTGCAGCACCTTGATGCAATAGGGACATGCCCGAGAATAGAAGAGTTCGAGCTTCTCGT
The DNA here is from genome assembly GCA_902796815.1 of uncultured Coriobacteriaceae bacterium. Taxonomy (GTDB): domain Bacteria; phylum Actinomycetota; class Coriobacteriia; order Coriobacteriales; family Eggerthellaceae; genus UBA9715. Next base: position 6,233 of record CADBQL010000370.1, read on the forward strand.
TCATTGTTAGCTCCTCATCGATATGACATAAAGTCGGGTTTTTTGTCATATTCGCTCCGAATGATGATTTGCAATATCATAACGCAGCGGAAAGATAGGCTCTCAAATCAAGCAGAGGAACGCACCGTGACCCAAGCGAACAAGCAAGATCAGTCCCAAGAAGCGGCAATGCTGCGCAACGCGATTGAGGCTTTTGAGCCATACAACGAGCAAGAAGCTGCCGACAAGCGGGTCATCCTCCATGCGCTCGATACCGATCCCAACTGTTTCGACCGCAGCGCACAGGCGCATATGGCATGCTCGATATGGGTAATAGATCCAGAAGCAACTCAGACGTTGCTCGTGTACCACAACATTTATGACTCGTGGAGCTGGATTGGCGGCCACGCCGACGGAATTTGCGACCTCGAAGCGGTCGCGCTGCGCGAACTGGAAGAAGAAACGGGCATACGACATGCACGCATCGTGCCGCGCGGCCCCGGCAACATTTATTCGCTCGAAGTGCTCACCGTCAACGGCCATGAAAAACGGGGCGCGTACGTGAGCTCCCATTTGCACCTCAACGTGACCTATCTTGCTATAGCCGACCCCGCAGAGCCTATTCGCATAAAGCCCGATGAGAACAGCGGTGTACGCTGGGTGCCACTCGAAGATGCCATCCGTCTTTCGTCCGAACCGTGGATCCGCACCCGCATCTACCGCAAGCTTATCGACAAGCTCGCGTGATGGAACGGCAAAAGCAGGAGTGCAGTGACGGTGAACGGGCGGAGCGAAGGAGCGGAAAGACATCCCGAATGAGTTTCGCCCCTGGGGCGTGACTCATGGGCGGCAACATCCTGCTAGTCAGCAAAAACCACCTGGCCGTCAACCTCTGTCGAGAGCGCCTTCAGGGCTTTCTCCACAATCGAGCTACGCAAGCGTTTTTCTTGATCGGGAGATAAAGCTGGATCACCAAGCGGATGAGGGATGGCGACTGCCGGTATGATGCGATTCGCTCCAACCGTGAGTGAAATCGGCGTCACCGTGCAAATGTGCGCCACCGGAAGGCCCGCACGCTCGATTTCCTTGACCATCGTTGCCCCGCAACGAGTGCACGTGCCTCAAGTGGAAGTGAGGATGACGGCATCAACTCCATCGGCAACGAGTTTTTGGCCGATTTCGGCTCCGAACGCCTTGGCCGACGCGACGGCCGTTCCGTTCCCGACGGTCGTGTAAAAACGGTCGTACAGCTTGCCAATGACGCCCGCGCGCTCCATATCCCGCAGAACATCGACGGGAAGCACGCGGTCGGCATCTTGATTCGCATAGACCGGATCGTACCCTCCATGCGCAGTCTCGTAGCCCTCGCTCGTAAGATCGTCAACGCCTGCGATTTCATATTCGCCGAAATGGGAAGCGTTCGAGCTTTCGATCTGGTCGGGGTTGCCTTTCTCCACAATGCCGCCCGACGTCACGAGGGCAATTGTCGCTTTCGAGATGTCCTTGATAGCCGGCTGCGGATCGACGCGATCGAAATCGGGCATCGGGTACTCGGTTGTAAAAGGCTTTCCCGCCAGCTTGGCAAGCAGCATCTCGACTGCGCGTCTCGAACCGCGTTTTTTCTCGAAGAAATTCACGCGCACGCCCTGAGGAATGTAACCCTCCTCGCACGATGCGCCAATCGCCTCGCCACGCCCCAGCTTGAGGGCAAGTGGCGCCATGATTTTGACCGCTGCGCGCATGCCGGCAGCGCTGTTCTTGGTGGAGACGATATAGACCTTATCCTTGTACATATCGGCGCCAGGATTTTCGACATACATGCCGGTCAGAGCTGGAATGCCGAGGCGCTCTTGCACCGCAGCCGCCACAGCGCCGCACGCCACCCCGTAGCGGCCCGCGTTGAACGCCGGCCCCGCTATGAGCAAATCGGGATGCACCCTGTCGACGAACTCGACGATGGCGTCGAGCGTCTCGTCGAGATGCTCGTTGAAATACCCGTCACCGCACACGATCGTACCCACGATCTCGGCCTCGTCGCCAAACAGTTGCATAAACGCCTGACCTGGCCCTTTGACCTCGCCTTCCAAGAATTCGACCGGATGGTCAGCCTGCTCTTCGCCACCGATCTGCGCAAAAAACTGGTTAATGTAGTGCAACACGGAAAGCTTTCTCATGACCTGTCTCCATTCTCCCGCCTGTATCGGCGTCATACGCGTGACCAATAGGGAGCCTCTTTTGGGCCGCATCCCCTGCGACCAAAAGGGGGCCTCCCCTTCTAGCCACAGCC
>CADBQL010000371.1 GCA_902796815.1 uncultured Coriobacteriaceae bacterium
AAGAGCGCCCTCGTCTCCAACGAGCGCGTGTCGGTTCCGGCTTGGCTGGAAGTCGACATCGAGAAGCTGCAGGGCTCGGTGCTCTCGCTTCCCACTCGCGATCAGATTGACCTCGACATTAACGAGCAGCTGATCGTCGAACTCTACTCGAAGTAATCGCGCCCGCAGTTAAGGAGGCTTATAACACATGACAGAGTTCATGAGGCCGACAGTTACAACGGAAGAAGTGAACGATACCGTAGCGCGTTTTATCGTGGAACCGCTCGAGCGTGGATATGGCAACACGCTGGGCAACTCGCTGCGTCGCGTTCTGCTCTCCTCTCTTGACGGTGCTAAGGCGACCGCTATTCAGATCGAGGGCGTGCAGCACGAGTTCACCACGGCCGAGGGCGTGATCGAAGATATCACCGATATCGTTCTCAACGTTAAGGGCTTGGTGTTCCAGGCGCTCAACGGCGATATCGAAGAGGCGGTTGCTCACGTGTCTGCCGAAGGGCCGTGTGTGGTGACCGGCGCAGATCTACAGGTTCCGACCGAGTTTACGCTCATCAACCCTGAGCACGTTATCGCGACGGTTGCCGACGGCGGACAGCTTGAGATGTCGATTCGCATCGGCGTTGGCCGCGGTTATGTTGACGCAGACCGCAACAAGCGCACCGAAGATCCGATCGGCATTATCCATGTCGACTCGCTCTTCTCGCCGGTGCGTCGTTGCACGCTCAACGTTACGAACACCCGCGTCGGCCAGCGCACCGACTATGACAAGCTGGTGCTCGAGGTCGAGACGGATGGATCGATTACCCCGACGGATGCCGTGCTGGCCGCCGTAAACATCATCAACCAGTACATGGGCGCATTCATGGCGCTGGCCGAGGTCGAGGGCGAGGAAGAGGTCGAAGTCGTTTCGATTTTCGCGCCCGAAGGTCAGGAGACCAATGCCGAGCTCGACAAGCAGATCGAGGATTTGGACTTGTCGGTGCGTTCGTACAACTGCCTGAAGCGTGCGGGTATTCACTCGGTGCGTCAGCTGGTCGAGTTCTCCGAGAACGACCTGCTTAACATCAGGAACTTCGGTGCCAAGTCCATCGAGGAAGTCAAGGACAAGCTCATTTCGATGGGCTTGAACCTCAAGCTGTAATTAGTGACGGTTTCCTGTGGCGATGTGCAAAGGCTTCAAAAACCCGTTGCGCCTCGCACACGGTGCAGCAAGGCCGCAAAGCTTCGGCTTCGCGCAAACCTTTCGCCCTTGCGCGCTCGCCACAGAAACCCTAGCTACGTATAGGAGTCAGAAACTATGAGACACAATTACAAGGGTCGCAAGCTCGGCACCGACTTCTCGCACACCAAGGCGATGAAGCGCTCGCTGGTTGCTGCGCTGCTGTACAACGACCGCATCAAGACGATCGAGTCTCGCGCGAAGGAGATTCGTCCTGACGTCGACCGTATTATCACCTGGGCAAAGAAGGGCGACCTGCATTCGCGTCGTCTGGCCATCGCCAAGTTGGGCGGCGACAAAGAGCTCGTCCGCGAGGTGTTCGAAAAAGTCGAGCAGGGCCTGTTTGCCGACCGCAACGGTGGCTACACTCGCATCATGAAGCTCGGGCCCCGCAAGGGCGACGGCGCTCCCATGGTCATCATGGAGCTGTGCACTGAGCCGGTGAAGAAGAAGGCCAAGAAGGTTGCCGAGCCCAAGAAGGCTGAGCCGGTTGCTGCAAAAGCCGAAGAGCCCGAGGTCATCGACGTTGAGCCCGAGGCTGTCGAGGTTGTCGAAGAGGCCGAGGCTGTCGCCGAGGTCAAGGCTGAAGAAATCGCCGAGGCTGTTGACGAGGCTGTGGAAGAGGCTGAAAAGGCCGAATAACCAAGCGCTCGCAATTCGCGCATGCATGCAAGGCCGCCTTCGGGCGGCCTTTTTTCATCCTGCTCGTGCGTCCATGTGTGCCATGTGCGCGTTTGCGATTCGCTCACCCATTGTGCTGTATAGTTAATGGCGATGAAAAAGTTGCCACATACCATGGGATGCCCTTCGATTGCTGCCCTGTCGTACATGCGCGTAATCGCATGCATGTTGTTGTTTGCCATCTGTGCAGCCACGCTATTGCCGCATACGCAAATGAGGGCGCTGGCGGCCGAAACCGAAACACGGCCCTTACTCGTGATCGTCGCGGGCTTTGACGGTGGCGATACGGGCAAAGCGTATCCCTACGATGATGGGTTCGACTGGAGTGCAGCGGCGTTTGGGCGCGATGAGTCCTTGAGCACGTATTACGAAGACATGTCGGGCGGTGCGTTTACGTTTGAACCAGCAGCCGAAACGTGTGCGTACGATGGGGCAAGCGTTACGAATACCGCAGACCAAGCCAACGACGGTGTCGTCCACGTCACATTGCACCGTCCGTTCGACGCATGGGGAACCATAAATAAGGACGAGGACGTTGCTCAGGGCTTTGCGCATGCGGTGTTCGAAGCATTTGAAGCAGCAGGCGCTTACGTGGATTACAGCGTCTACGACGCCAATGGGGATTGGATTATCGACCCTGATGAACTTGTAGTTGCAATGCTGGTCCCGGGCTACGACTCTTCGTCGTTGAGCGACCCTGCACGAACGGACATTCCGCTTTTGTGGCCACATTCGGGGACGATATCGTCTGAGGGCCCGATTGCTTCAGGCAAGAAGATCATGCATCTCAGGTCTTATATTGCGCTACCGGAATACTCGTGGAACGAGTCACAGGGGTCAGACGCAATCAGCCAGGAGCCGCTCGGCACGCTGTATCACGAACTCGGACATTACCTGGGACTTCCCGATTTGTATGCCCTGAACTCCGACGCGGCTGACCAGCCATGGGGCGCCTACAAAGTCGGGCCGCTGAGCCTTATGGATTCAGGCGGTTGGTTGCAATCCCTTGACGAACAGGGATTATGGCATTTTGAGCCGAGCTCGCTCGATGCATGGAGTCGATACGTGCTCGGTTGGAGCATGCCATACGTCGTGTCTGAGTCGAATGATTACGTCGTGTCAAGCCAGTGGTCGGAGCGGGGTTACGAATCTTTGCTCATTCCGACATCCGATCCCGATCAATATTTTCTCATTGAGAATCGCCAGCCAGAAGGTCACGACGCTGGTTATGCAGCAGCATTCGAGGCGGGTGGTTCTCGAGGTGGGCTTTTGATCTGGCATATTGACAAGAGCATTTACCGTGCGTTTGGAGATCAGAACACGATCAACGATACTAATCACGTGCCAGGCGTAATGCCATTATTCTTCGAAGTGTCAAACGATGATGGAAACTACACGTTAAGCTGGGCGAACACAACGCCAAACCAACTCGAGCCGTTCTTTGACGCAAGCGGTCTTTTTGCTTTGGTTGGTACGGACACACTAGAGTTGCCTTTGTATTCGGGAGACAACGGGACGCCATCTGAGCGGTTGGGCTCTGGAATAACGATACGGGTGCTCGGTGACTCGGCGCGTGACATATTCGTTCATGTGGAGCTTCCGGACACGCAATGCGCCGTAAGTGAGCAAACGTACGATCTCCCCGACGAGAGCGATTCCTTGCATGCAACGAACGCCCCTCTTGGTGCCCTTGCCTGCACGGCGTTGATTCGCGAAACGGGCGCCAACGTCGCGCTTCTCGACCTAACCAACCTCAAAGCTGGTTTGCCATCGGGGGCGATATCGTTTGTGGCTGCCTACGAGGCATTGTCCCGAGATACGCCAATCGTTACGTACGAGGCAACGGGCCAGCAGATCGTCGATGTCCTCGAGGAGTCGCTCGAGAAAGTATGGAAGGCGCGCCAAGGCGAAAACCATGATGCGGACGGCGAAAGCCAGGGCCAGGCTGGCGATGGCGCTCGGGACTCGGCCGGCAGTAAGCAGGCTGCATCGTCAACGGTGCTCAACGACGCACTGTGCGTTGGCGGTATCGCGTGTACAATCGACTGGAATGCCGAGCCGCATAAGCGTGTTAAAAAAATGCATGTCAACGGCGAAAAAATTGATTTGGGGGCAACGTATCGCGTCGCTTCGACCGAAGAAACCGCGGCGCATTTTGAACTTGGAAGCGCCTGGTCTCGAGAAACGAGCGTCCTCTTTGGATCGCCTGCCGATGCACTACGCTCGTATCTTCAAAGCGAGTCATGGGAAATCCTCGTGCGAGACGCCTGTGAGTCGATCCGCTATATCGAGCCTGTCGAGCCTCCGGACGATGATCAGCAGGCGCCGGGCCTTCAGCCTGGATCGACCGAAGGTGCTCAAAGCCACGTTCAGGATTCGGGAGACGAGCAGACGCTGCCCTTCGGGCTCGATCCAAAGCAGGGGATAATCGTGTCCTTGCTCATGTTCTTGTATTCGCTTTCGCCCTATGCGCTCATCGCCGTGCCGTTGGTGTTCGTACTCGCAGGGTTCGTTTTCACGCTGCTGCGCCGTTCGAAGTGAGTTACGCCCAGGCCGGGAGGACGCCTCCCGACCTGGGCTGGGGGCGGCAGGATTGGGCGCGACTTGCCGTTGCCACGTTTCCCGCTAACGCAGCTTGGGACAAGCAGGTATAATGGCTCAAACGTTCGCTTGGTTTGAGGTGATGGCAGAATGACGAAAACAAGACGTGGACTTGCGCTGTTGATTGCCTTTGCGCTTGGGTGCGCTTTGATTCCGCAGGTAGCGTTTGCGGCAGATAACGCGGCGATGCTGGCTGCTGGGGCAATCGAGGTGAGTGCGCCGAAGTCAGTTCGAGAAGCAAGTCCTCACGTCAAGTATAGGGCCTATCAGAATTCGGGTTGGACCAAGTCGTGGACTGCCCAAGGAAAGGCAGTGGGCAAGGCGGGCAAGACGCTTGAGCTTCTGCGCGTCAAAGTCGAGGCTGCAGGCATTAGCGGTTCGGTCAAATACCGCATTTATAGTAAGTATAAAGGCTGGCAGGAATGGAAATCCAACGGCAGGATGGTCGGTGCCAAAGGCTGGAAGTTCCGGGGCGTCCAGATGAAGCTTACGGGAGGGCTCGGCAAGTATTTCGACATCGCATATCGTGTGTATCTGGCTGATGAAGGTTGGCGGCCCTGGTCGGTCAACGGAGCAACGGCTGGAAGCACCGGTTCTCTCGGCGAGGTTCAGAGGTTCCAGGCAAAGCTCGTGCGCAAGGGCATTTCTCCCAAGATTGCTGCAGGAGCCTATTTTATTACGCCGGCGAAAAAACCGACGGCTGCCCTTGCGGTGCCGAAGTCTTCGGCCAAAAGCGGCGTCCAGATGGTCAGGGCGATTTACAAGGATACGGCATTTAACGAGCGCTTTTTCGTGCGGAGGCTCAGCGATGGCACCGTGCGCCTGCAATCATGCGCGTCGGGCTTGTATCTGTGCGAGCGAAACGGCAAGGTGGTCCAGCGTCCGCTCATCACGTCGAAGAAATTGTGCTGGATAGTCAGATGGAATGATGGATATGTGCTGGTAAATGCTGCAACAGGACATTATTTCGCACTTTCGAATGGCAAGGCGGTGTGCAGAGATACGCCGTATTCCTGGCAGTTCACGATGACGTCGGTCATCCCGAACGGGACGTTCGAATTGCGTGTCAAAGATTCAGGCGAAACGATGGCTGTTGATAATGGGAGCAAAAACAATCGTGCGGCCATCGTGATGGATGACACGGCCAAAGCAGGAGCCAAGTCATTCGTGCTCAAACATCTGGGCTCCAATGTATTCAGGATTTCCAATGCCTATTCGGGGAAATACGTCGAAGTCAA
>CADBQL010000372.1 GCA_902796815.1 uncultured Coriobacteriaceae bacterium
ATCCCGAAAAAACGGGCAAGGTGCGAACCGATACCGTAACGAACGCGCTTCCCAAGGTGTCCCACTACCAGGTCAACGAGGCGACGGGAGACGCAAAGCGCTACCTGTCCGGTGCGGTATTCGCGCTCGAAACGCAGGCGGGCGCCCCGGTTCGCGATGCATCCGGTGCTGCGATCACGTTCACCTCCGGCACCGACGGGAAGTTGTTCGCTGATAAGTGCTTCAGTGACGGCGATTACTATCTGCGCGAAACGACTGCGCCTGATGGCTACAACATGCTTCCCTACCGCATCGTTCTTCACGTGAGCGATGGCCAGGTAACTGCCAAGATGGAAACACCCGGGACCGCCCTATATGCCGATCAGCTTGAAAACGATGTCACTGCATTTACATTCGAGATTCCCAACAACCCGGGCGTCGAGCTTCCCAACACGGGCGGCCCTGGCGTGACGGTGTTCTACTTCCTCGGTGTTTTGCTCGTATTGTGCGGAGCTGGTGTTCTTGTGGGCCGGGCGAATCGTGCGAGCCGTACGAGCCATGCGGGCTGGACGAATCGTGCGTGCCGCGCGAGCCGTGCGAGCCATGCGGGCCGTGCGGGCCGTGCGGGCCGTACAGGCCGCACGAGCCGTGCGAATCGTACTGGCCGTACAGGCCGGGCGAATCGTGCGAGCCGTACGGGCCGTGCCAAATAACTCGGCTTCTGCAGCAAATTTTGGAGAATACTGCGTCTGAACTGCTGATACAGCTCGTTTTTTGCGATTATTTTGCATGTGGTATTGCGCCTTTGGATGCCTTGGCCGGGATTTCATCGCCTTGCACGTTCAGGCTCTCGTGCTTGAGCTCCTCTCGATTCGCCGAGGATACAGCAGATTTGGAGGTGCGTACTTTTTCGAGTCGAGCTCCCTCGGCGAATCAGGGGGTGCATCGAGCGCCCGACCCGAAAAAGCACGCACCCCCCGATCCGCCACAGCACGCACCCCCCGATCCGCCGCAAAAAGCACTCCACTTCCTTACCCCAAAGCGATGGCGATTACCCCAAAGCGATGGCGATGACAACCCAAAGACGCCCCGGGTATGCTACCTTATCTTCAAGGCAGTACAGCATTCGCGAAAGGCCGGGTATGAAGCTTTCCAAACTCCAAGGTCGGCGGTTCTTCAGGTTGTTCGACCCTCTGATCGCGTATGCCAACAGCAGGCTTGACGTGGTTGAACCCGATGAGCTGGCCGACCAGACGCCGCGCGGGTTCGACGAGCAGGCGCAAGCGGCGGTCGCCTATGAGCTGTGGCAGAACCTGAACGTAATTGACGATTTCGTGCGCGAAAACCCGGCGAGCCTCAGTGCCGGAGAGCTTGATATCGTTGCAACGTGGCGCGATGGCCTTTCGGGGCATTTTATGGTGATGCTTTTTCCCGACGGTGTAGTGCGCTTTATGCGAGATGAAACGGGCTTTGAGGTATGCGGTTTATCGCAGGAAGTATCAGAAATGGTTGACGAACTGCCTACGTTTGTGGAGACGACGCTATTGCCGTTCGACGACGTCATCGTTTACTCGGAGTATCTGAGTTTGATGCCCATACGCTATTCCGATGCAATTTTGCAGCTATTCGATGAGTCAGCCGAAAACGCGCTTCGTGACGGCCGTATCGTGAAAAGCGCAAACGGCCTGCTTGCAGCTGCAAAACGAATACGCGAAGACGAGCTTAGGCGCGACCTCGATGACATGTTCGCTGAGCTTGACGGAATCGAGCGCAATTCTGACAACAGCCAGGCGCAGGGTTTTGGCGGCAAATCGGCTGCGGGCAACTTCGCGGGGAAGGCTGATTTTGGAGCCGAGGCAAGTTCTGGAGAATCAGCCAGCCTTAGCCCAGAAACCGATGCTGCAGAAGCGTCAGGCTACAAGCAACACCGAGGAATACTGGCGGGTCTTTCCGAAGAAGAACGAAAGCGCACCATTGACGAGCACTTCAAGGCGGGCAGCGCTATCAGGACTGCGCCCGCAGAGCGTCTCAAGCAAGCCTGCGAAAAGGGCGACCTGCGTCATACGATGCGCGATGTGTTGGATCTTGACACAAAGCAAAAGCTACAGGAAATTGCGAGGGCGTTCGGGATTGAGGGCGTTTCGAAGCTGCGGAAAAGCGAGCTCATTGATGTGCTTGCAGAAAAGTTTCCCCATGAGGGAAGCCTGCGGATCATGTTGGAAGGTTTAAGCGCGGATGTCCTCCAGGCGTTTCGCACTCTTACGAACAGCAATGGCGTTATGCACGTACAGGAAGACGACGTTGTTTCGCTTGCGCGTTTGCCCAAGCCAATGACGGGTTTGTGCTATACATACTACGACGGATACGGGCTTTTCTCGTTCGTTATGCCTGATGAGATGCTTCCCGTGGCGCGTAAAGTGGATTGGGACGACCTGATTAATCGGAAGCGGCGTTTCTATAAGTTGGTAAACGTTGCCGAGGCGGTTGTGCAGTTGCGCGGGCTTGCGCCAATCGATGATGTCGCAAGCGAATGCCACCGGCTGTATCCTGGACTGTACAATCAGAATGTTGACCTCGTAGATGATCTGCTGGAATCGGTCGCTTCGGGCTTTGCGAGTTATTCAATTGTTGACGATGGCAAAGAGATTTACCTGCTTTCCTACTCGCTTGAATGGGAGAGGGAGTATGATTTGGGTCTCGATTCTGATGCCGGCTTCAGTGACGATAGTTGGAACGATTCGATCATCGACCGAGGTCCTTTGGGAGAAACGGCGGAGTCTTTGCTCAAGGTCCAAGAGGG
>CADBQL010000373.1 GCA_902796815.1 uncultured Coriobacteriaceae bacterium
AACCGATCAGCAGATGAAGACCGCCAAGGGTCGTGCCCACATCCTCGCGGTCACGAAAGAGCTCCACAAGGGCGGCGTAAGCGATGAAGTCGCCATAAAATTCGATCACGTGACGAAGTCCTACAAGCTCTACAAGAACGATTTGGGACGTTTCCTCGGATTGTTCAACATCAAGAGCAAGCGTATGGGTTATGTGGACACGGTAAACGCGAACGATGATTTGTGCTTCGAGATAAAAAAGGGCGAAGCTGTCGCCTTCTTGGGCCTCAACGGTGCCGGAAAGTCGACGGCGCTCAAGATGATTACGGGCGTCACGTATCCCACGTCGGGCACAATCGAGGTGAACGGGCGGGTGAGTGCGTTGCTTGAGCTGTCCGCCGGCTTCGATCACAACCTGACGGGGCGCGAGAACATCAGGCTCAGGGGCCAGATTCTGGGCATGAGCGAAGAAACCTTCGCCGAAGTCGAACCGCGCGCCATCGATTTTGCCGAGCTGGGGGTCTATATCGACCAACCCATGCGTTCGTATTCAAGCGGTATGCGCGCACGTTTGGGCTTTGCGCTCGCAGTGTCGGCCCATCCCGAGCTTCTCGTCGTCGATGAGGCCTTGTCGGTTGGTGACCGTACGTTCAAGAAAAAGTGCATCACCCGTATCCGCGAGATTATGATGGACGAAAACGTGACGGTTCTGTTCGTCACGCACTCTACGACGACGGCGCAGGAGTTCTGCAGTCGCGGCATCGTGCTCGACCATGGCAAGAAAGCCTTCGAGGGCGATATGGATGAAGCGATGGCGTATTACCAGAAGAACTTCTAAAGAGCGCGTGTCGGTAGGCTGACGTCGCGATATGGCGGTCGGTCCTGACGGTAGGCATTGCCTATGCGCTCGGTGCTAAAGCGTGCGAAAGGATGGGAAGCGATATGGGACAGGTATATGCGGCAATCCTCGCCGGCGGTTCGGGGACGCGCATGGGTAATCCTGACAAGCCCAAGCAGTTCTGGATGATGGCCGACAAGCCCGTTATCGTGCATACCGTGCAGAAGTTCTGTATGGTTGACGAATTCAAGAAGATCATCGTCTTGCCGCCCGAAAGCTGGACGGTGCAGACGAGCGATATCGTCGATAGGTATCTAGCCCCGTTCGCGGACCGGATCGCGGTTGTGGCGGGCGGCGCGGAGCGAAATGACACCATCATGAACGCCATCGCCTATATCGAGCGCGAATACGGCTTGGCTGACGACGACGTCATCGTCACGCATGACGCGGTTCGCCCGTTCGTGAGTTTGCGGATTATCGAGGAAAACATCGAAGCTGCCCGGAATTTCGGCGCTTGCGATACCGTCATCCCTGCCACTGACACAATTGTGCATAGTGTTGACGGAAAGCTCATAGCCGACATTCCCGTGCGCAGCGAGTACTACCAGGGCCAAACCCCGCAGTCTTTCAATGCGCGGCGGCTTAAGGCTCTGTTCGAGGAGCTTGACGTCGGCGACAAGGCTCAGCTCACCGATGCCTGCAAAATCCTCGTCCTCAAAGGCGAGCCCGTCGCGCTCGTCCAGGGCGACGTTTCCAACATGAAGCTCACCTATACAAACGACATGCGCATAGCGCGCGCGATGATCGAGGGAGAGGTCCTGGATGCTTAATCGCGTGTACCGTCTCGTGGCGCCACGCGTCATCGAACCTGTTGAGGTGCCCGTCGACCTGGCAGACGACTGCGTGGTCGTGCGTCCCACCCATCTTTCCATCTGCAATGCAGACATGCGCTACTATCTGGGGAGGCGCTCCCCTGAAGCGCTTGCGAAGAAGCTCCCGATGGCGCTGATACACGAGGGCGTAGGTCGTGTCGTCTACGATGCGGCAGGAAGGCTTGCTGCGGGAACGCACGTGGTGATGCTTCCGAACCAGCCCGTCGAAACCGATGAGGTGATAGGCGAGAACTATTTGCGCACGAGCAAGTTCTGCGGGAGCGGCTTCGACGGCTTCATGCAGGAGCTCTGCGTGCTGCCATCGGCGCGCGTGCTCGAGCTGCCCGATGCAATCGACCTCAACGTTGCCGCATTTTCCGAGCTTGTGAGTGTGGCTATGCACACGGTGTCGCGTTTTGACCGCATAGCGCATTCACGTCGCGATGTCGTCGGGATTTGGGGCGATGGAAACGTTGGCTTCATCACGGCGCTTGTCGTTCGCATGCGTTTTCCCCAGACGCGTATCGTCGTCTTCGGGCGCAACCCCTACAAGCTCGCCGATTTCACGTTTGCGCAGACGTATCTGACCAACGATGTCGCGCAGGCTCCGCTGGTCGATCATGCCTTCGAATGCTGTGGCGGCGACGGTTCTGCATCGGCGATTGACCAGATAATCGATCAAATCAATCCTGAAGGCACGATTGCGCTCATGGGTGTTACCGAAAACCCCGTGCCCGTCAACACGCGGATGGTGCTCGAGAAGGGTCTGCGCATGTATGGGTCGAGCCGCAGTTCGCGCGGCGATTTCGAGGATACGCTTGCGCTCTATCGCGCCTGCCCGGAGGTCGTCGATTACCTAGGAGCGCTCGTCGGCACCGTCG
>CADBQL010000374.1 GCA_902796815.1 uncultured Coriobacteriaceae bacterium
AACGGCAGAAAACAGCGCTTCCGAACACAAATTCAACGCGACATACGACCCGAACCGCTCCGCATGCCGCGTACTATAATATGGCCCAATGGGTTTCAGGAGGTTTGCAATGGTTTTCCCGATGTCGATTTGGATCATGTTTGCGATTGCGCTCGTGGTGAGCGCGCTCGGTTTCAAGAAATACGTCTGGTTCATCTCGCTCGGATACGGCTTTTCGATTGCCGCGGAAGACGTCGCGATGCTCGTGCTTTTCCCGCACGATATCCTTACGACCGTGGCCTGTGTGCTGTTCGTCCTGTACGGCTGCCGACTTGGGGGTTACCTGGCGTTTCGCGAGATCAAGGGCGCAAGCTACGCCAAGCACATGAAAGGCGAAATCAAGGAGGACGTGCCTTTCGGCGTGAAAATCGCCATCTGGATCACATGCGCGATCCTGTACGTTTTGCAGGTGCTGCCCATGCTCTACCGCCTGCAAAACGGAGCGTCGAGCAACGCGTGGCTCGTGGTCGGCGTCATCGTGATGGCCTGCGGAATCGCGCTGGAATCGGCCGCCGACCTGCAGAAGAACCGCGCGAAAGCCACAAACCCCCACCGCTTCGTTGACACAGGCCTTTACCGCATCGTGCGCTGCCCCAACTACCTGGGCGAAGTCATATTCTGGACAGGCGTCGTGCTCGGCGGCATCGGCGCAGTGGAGGGCGCCCAGTGGATTTTGGTGCTCCTCGGTTACGCGGGAATCATCTTCGTCATGTTCAGCGGCGCCCGCCGCCTCGAAATCCGCCAGAACAAGAACTACGGCGATGACCCCGAATACCAGCGCTATGTCAAAACCGTCCCCATCCTGCTGCCTTTCGTCCCGCTCTACAGCGTTGAAAAGTACAAATGGCTCGTAGCTTAACCGTCCAACCGAACGCGCGGCATGACATAAAGTCGGGTTTTTTGTCATGGTCGGTTTTTGTCATGTTTTATCGCATCGGTCGAAAATAATCTCACAACCGAACTAGCAACAACGGAGCAGCTTCTCGAGAAGAGGCCGATTTACTACTTTGAATGCAGTCGCGATCCGAAATCCGCTCGCTCTTTTGGCTCCATCATGTGGTATACCATCTTGCGCAGAAAAAAAGAGGCTCTGCTAGCAAGAGCCTCAGGAAAGGGCAAGGTCTGAATGCCAGGCTTGGGAACAATCATAAACGTCGCCGCCATTGTCGCGGCGGGGCTGCTTGGCGCCGTGGGCGGAAAACTCATGGGCGAGCGGCTGCAAGATGGCCTGGCAAAAGCCGCCGGCGTATGCGTGCTGTTCATCGGCACAGCAGGCGCAATGCAAGGCATGCTCGCGGTCAGCGGCAGCACGATTGCGTCGGGCATGTCGCTTTTCGTGGTCATCAGCATAGTCGTGGGCACGCTCATCGGCGAGGCCATCGACATCGACGCGCTCGTACGACGATTCGGCGAATGGCTCAAACGCAAAACGGGAAACGCGGGCGACCGTGCTTTCGTCGACGCCTTCGTCACGGCGTCGGTCACAGTGTGCGTAGGCGCAATGGCCGTTGTCGGAGCCGTGGAGGACGGGATGATGGGCGATATCTCGATCCTCTGCACGAAGGCCATCCTCGATTTTGTCATCATCTTGGTGATGACTTGCTCGCTCGGGCGCGGCTGCGCCTTTTCGGCAATTCCTGTCGGCGTTTTTCAGGGAGCAGTGACGGCGCTGTCCGTCCTCATCCGCCCGTTCATGACCGAGCCCGCTCTGGCAGGGCTTTCGCTTGTGGGCAGCATCCTCATCTTTTGCGTAGGCGTGAACTTGGTGTGGGATACGAAACTGCGTGTCGCCAACATGCTGCCCGCCATCATCGTGGCGCCGCTCCTCACCTTCTTGCCTGTTGCGTGGTGAGCGTGCAAGGGATTCGCGCGGTTTAAGCGACGGCCCTAGCGCTTGTCAATGGAGCGGGCGAGCCAATCGCCCAAACTCTGAAACACCTGCACGAGCACGACGCACAAAACGACCGCGGCCAGCATCACATCACCCTGAAAGCGCTGGTAGCCGTAGCGGATGGCGATATCGCCCAAACCGCCAGCACCAACGGTGCCCGCCATAGCCGAGTAGCCGAACAGGTTCACGAACGTGATTGCCAAGCCACGCACGAGCGATGGCAGCGATTCCTTGAGCATAACTTTCACGACGATTTGAACGTTGTTCGCACCAAAACTGTGGGCCGCTTCTATCAGGTCTTTGTCGACTTCGGCAAGGCTTTGCTCGACAATGCGCGCCACA
>CADBQL010000375.1 GCA_902796815.1 uncultured Coriobacteriaceae bacterium
GCAGCGTTTCTGGCGTATATGCCATCAGATGACCTCCTGCATGAATTCGCATTTTTCGATTAGTGCCTGACGTTGTCCTCCCGTGTTGGAAGACCATATGACCCGTTCAACGCCGTCGCAGTGTTTTCCCTGTTCATCGGCGAGCATCATCAGGCCGACTACGCTGGCCGCGCCTTGGGTTGCCGGATGCTCGGCGAGCACCTCGGCGATACTCACCGAACCTCGGCCGTGAACGAGCGCGCGCCCAAGGCTTGCGTTGATGTTGTCTGTCAGCTCGTCGAAGTCGATTTCGACCTCGCGTACTTGCGCGCGCAGCTCTTCAAGCGAAATCGTCGAAGAGCTATTGGCCAAGGCCATGTCTTCCTCAGGAGGTTGGACATCGTCGGAAGGATCTCGCAATTGCTGGCGCGAAATGGGCTCTATATGGGTAGAGGTAAGTTCGAGCTCAATGGAAAGCTGTTGACTCGGCAGGTGCGTTTCGGTCAGCTCCGAAGCAATCGAGAGCGACTTGTCGAGCAGTCGCTTGAGGGCGCGGTCTTCCTGAAAGCTCTGGCTTTGCACGAACCGGCGCAGACTTCGGGCGAGCTCGGTCATAGTCTCGTTGACCGTACGGCTTTGTTGGAGCAGCATGTGCATGAGATTATGCAGGTAACGACGCTGTTCGAGAGGCAGTTGTTGCGAAAAATCGGCTCCGAGGATGATGTCGATGCTATCGTAGAGACGCTCGGATTCCTCGTAGTCTTGCAGCATTCGATAAAACCCTCTAAACGATTGCCCCTCGGGTGATTGCGCGATATGGTCGACCCCCGCAAAGATATCGGCGAGCATGTCGGAGCCGTCTTCTTCGTAGCCGATGAGCTTGGCGTAAAGTGCCTTGCTGATGCGTTCGAATTCCGAGCTGACGTAAGCGAAGTCTAGTGGGATTTCTTTGGAAAGGCCTATGATTTCGGAGAGCTGCTCGCGCGCTTCTGCGTCGCTTATTGCCTCGTATGCTCCCGATTCGAGATCGGCAAGCCGCTCGTCAATACGCTGCCGTTGGGCAAGCAGGGCTTCGCGCTTTAGGTCGTCATCTGCTCCGACGTCGATGGAAAGGTTCGAAATCTGGTCGAAGATGATGCCCAAACGTGATTTGGTCGCCGTACGTCGCGGCTGGCTCAGGTTTTTTACGAAGCTGATGGCAGCGAGCGCTCCGCTCGAGAGCTCGTAGGTCTCCTGGCGTGTTTCGGCGTTCGGTTTGCGTACTAAGTAGCCGTCGAGGCGCCAGCGTTCCAGATAGTCTTTTCCCGATCGGTCAAGCGGCATATCCAGGATGCGCTCGCCTAGTTCGGCCAAATCGTAGTCGACGAACTCGTTCATTTCGGCAACAGTGCGACGAGGCGTTTCGCCGCCCAGATGCTCGTCTAGTATCGCGATAATGTAGGGCGCATGCTTGGCATGCAGGAGCTTCCAGGCGACATTGTCGTTCTGCAGCGATCGGTATGACAATGTGTCCGAAACGATGGCCATAGGGTTCCTTTGAGGCTTGCATGTACGGTCGGGTATGCCTGCTTCGCGTAAGTATAATGCGCATGGCGCCCATTTGCGCAGTTTGCTTTCCTTTTTTCTTGACGATTAGAGCAATCGGGTCTTTAGTGGGCCATACTTGGGACACGCTGACCAGCTTCCGGCATGGTTGTAGGGTTCCCATGCGTCTAATCGCCGATTTCAGGCGAAATGAGTATCGCCCCAGGGGCAAAACTCATTGCACGGATTTGGGGCGTGGGCTTTACACTAGGGGATGAAAGGTACGCGACGTGGTTTCAAATGAGGAGTGCCATGAAATTTTTGCACGTGTCCGATCTTCATATTGGTAAGCGGGTTAACGGCATGTCGATGGTTGAGGACCAGGAACATATCTTGGCTCAAATCGTGCGGATCGCTGTCGAGCGCGGTGTGGATGCGCTTGTGATTGCGGGTGATATTTACGACAAGGCGTCGCCGAGCGCCGAGGCGGTGACGGTGCTCGACGCGTTTCTGATGCAGCTCGCTGAGGCAGGGATTCGCGTGCTTGCCGTGCCGGGCAATCACGACTCGGCTGAGCGCATCGCGTATGCGCAGGGGTTGCTTGCTGCTCAAGGCGTGTGTTTTCCGCCCGTATTCGCAGGTTCGGTCGAGCGGGTGGTGCTAGAAGACGAGGATGGTGAGGTGGCGTTTTGGTTACTGCCGTTCTTGAAGCCGGGGGATGTGCGCAGGTTTTTTCCCGAGTGTGAAATTGGGGACGATTACGGGGCGGCACTGAGGGCAGCTATCGAGTCGTGCGAGTTGGATCGCGCACAGCGAAACGTGGCGATTTCGCATCAGCTTGTCGTTTCGGGCGGCTTGTCGCCTGAGCGAGCGAGTGATGAGATTCAGCTTGGCGGGGTCGATGCCGTGGATGTTTCGGTGTACGACGATTTCGACTACGTGGCGCTCGGCCATGTGCACCACCAGCAGCGCGTTGGCCGCGAAACCGTGCGCTACTCAGGCTCGCCTCTGAAGTACTCGTTTAGCGAGGCGCGCTACAGCAAGCACGCCGTGCTCGTCGAGCTCGGGCCAAAGGCGGCTGGTGATGAAGTGGGTGCTTGCGTGTCGCTCGAACTTGTGGATTTCGTGCCGCTGCGCGACATGCGCGAGGTGCGCATGACACTTGCCGACCTGCTCGCTTTGGGTCAAGAAGAAACTGCCGGTGGAAATGATTACCTTCACATCACATTGACCGACGAGCATCCACAGCTCGATGCGATGCGGAAGATTCACGAGGTTTTTCCCAACGCGATGACGCTCGATTACGACAACGCCATCATCCTGCAGGCTCGTGAAAATGTGCGCGCAGCCGTCGATCCAGACAAGGTGGACGCTGCCGATTTGTTTGCTCAGTTCTACGAAGAGCAAGTGGGAAAACCGCTCGACGAGGTGCAAGTTGGGATCGTTGCTAAGGCCGTGCGCGCGGCGATGGGCGAGTGAGCGCCGCGCATCGGGCAGCGTGCCCGGATGAGTTTTGCCCCTGGGGCGTGACTCGTTGGCAGAATGAGTTTTGCCCCTGGGGCATGACTCATTGTGAGGAGGAGGAAGATGAGGCCAACTAAACTGATCATGAGCGCGTTCGGGCCGTACGCGGACGTGACGGAGATAGATTTCGGCGCGCTCGGCGCATCGGGCGTCTACCTGGTATGCGGTGACACGGGTGCGGGAAAGACGATGATCTTTGATGCGATTTGCTTTGCGCTGTTCGGCGAGGCAAGTGGAGACAGTAAGGCAGGTGCGCGCTCGACGTATAGCTTGCGCAGCGATTATGCTGACGCGAAGGCCAAGACGTACGTCGAGCTTTCCTTCGAATACCGTGGAGCGGCCTACCGTGTCAAGCGCAACCCCGAGTACGAGCGGGCGAAAGATCGCGGTGAAGGTGTGACCAGGCAAAAAGCTGATGCTGAGCTTGAGTTTCCCGATGGGCGCATCGTAAGCGGCGTGCGAAAGGTCAACATCGAAGTCGAGGAGCTGCTCGGTATCGATTGCGGTCAGTTCAAGCAGATCGTCATGCTCGCGCAGGGTGAGTTCCGCAAATTGCTCACGGCCGATACCGAAACGCGCGAGGCGATTTTTCGAAAGCTATTCAGCACAGAACGCTATGAGCGCATGCAGGACCTCCTGGCCGAAGAGTCTCGCAAACTTGAACGGGCGAACGCGAATATCAAGGTCGAAATTGCCTCGCTTGCGAAAACGGCGCGTCTGATCGAGGGCAGTTCTGAGGCTGTTGAGCTTGAGCAACGTCTGCGCGAAGGCGGTCTTGTGGGCGCATGGCTCCAAGGTGTGCTCGAAAAGATGATAGCGACTGACGAGCCTGAACACCGACGGCTCGAAGACGAGGTCGAAGCCCTTCGCGGCAAGTGGCACGAGGCGAACGGCCTGATCAAACAAGCGCAGGCGCGTACGGCGCTCGAGGTGGAAAAGACCCAGCTTGAAGGCGAAGTCAAGGCGCTGAGCGATGCTTCGCCCATGCTCGAAAGTGCGTTTGAAGAGCAGAAAAGCCACGACGACGAGCGCAATGCGGCTATCGAGCGAGCAGCCATAGTCGAGGGCACGTTCAGCAAATACGAGCAAATGGAGCAGGCGGCAAAGGAGCTAGCCGATTTGCAAGCGCGCGCGGCTGCTGCCCAGACGGCCTTGGAGTCGGCGCAAGCTACGAACGATTCGGCGGTCTCGGCTCATGCGACTTTTGCGAAAGAAGCGGTGCGACTTGACGGGGCAGATGTGAGGCTCGTTGAGTCTCAGGCGACATGTGATGCACGCAAGCGTGCGCTCGAAGATGCGCGTACGTCTTTGGCAGCAGCAAAGAGCCTGATGGAGCGCGAATCAATCCGTGCGAGCGCCGCACATGCGCTCGAGTCTGCGCAGTCCAACTACGATGGCCTTGCCAGTGCCGACGCCCAGGCCAAGATTGAAGTCGCGCAGAAGCAAGCGGTGTGCGAGAGTTTTTCCGATGCGGAAGCGACATGCATTCAGGCAGAGGCGGCGCGAAACGAAGCTCATCGCGCTTTGAGTGAAGCGCAGCGCCTGCGCGATCAGCGATCCGAGCTTGTACAAGCGCGCGATCGGGCAAAAGTACCGCATGCCGCAAAACTCGAAGAGCTGAAGCAAGCCGAAAGAGTCCATGACGAAGATCTTTCTCAGCTGCAAATGCTGCAAAAAAGCCAACGTGCCGGTAGGGCGGGCTTACTTGCCGTCGACCTTGTCGAGGGTAGCCCGTGCCCGGTGTGCGGGTCGCTACACCATCCTTCGCCAGCGAAAGCAGGGGAGTCGATTCCCTCTGATGACGAGATTGATGCGGCAACGGCGCGCGAGGCGAACTCGCAAGCTCGGGCGGCAGCGCTCAGCGTTGAAGCCGAACGGTTACGCACGATGCTTCAACAGGCGCAACAAGCGCTCGCGTCGTTCGATGACGAACGGGGAGGGCTCGAGCGCATCGAGATGGATATTGCTGAAGCCGCGGTTGAAGATGCACGTGCAGAGGAGGCTTTAAAGACGGCGCTTGTGCGAAAAACTCAAGCGGAGACCGCGGCCCAAGATCTCAAAGATGCGCAAACGCGCGCCGAATCCGCTGCGAAGGCGGTGCTCACGGCGTCGAATGAGCTCCAACGCGCTCGCGAGGCGATGCTTTCCGCCGAAGCTGAGGTCAATGTGATGCGTGCAAATCTTGGCGAGGTGGACATCGCACGTGCCCAGCAGACGTACGATGCCGCTCAAAAGCAGCATGAGGAAGCGAATGCCCAACTCGAACGCGCACAGAATGAAGCGCGCGAGTTGGTTGACGTGCGCTCTAGGCTTGAGGCTGCACAATCGGCTTGCGACAATGCGCAACAAGCGTTGACGCTGGCCAAAGATGCTCAACAAACGGTTGTGAATGAGGTGCGGCTTGCGACAGACCGCGTGGGAAGGCTGCGAGCCGAACTGGAGTTTCCCTCTCTCGATGCAGCGCGCTCCCAGGCTCTTAAGCAACGCGAGACCGCGCGCATGCTCAAAGAGGCGCGCGACGCGGCGCAGCAAGCCGTCGCTCAGAACGAATCGGCGCTTAATGCCAAGACGGAGCTGCTACGTGCTAAGCAGAAGCAAATTGACGAAATGCCCCCGGTTGATGTTGAGGTTACGCAAGCAGCTATGGAAAACTACACGCAGGAAGGCAAGCGCCTCAGCGCTTTGGCTTCCACGGTGAAGACGCGCCTCGATGCGAATGCGAGTTGTCTTGCGGGTCTTTCGTCCGCACTTTCGAAAGCGGGTGATATCGAGGAGCGCTACGGGCGTGTGAAGTTGCTCGCAGACGCTGCGACGGGAAACCTCGTCGGTCGCGCGAAGGTGCGGTTCGAGGCATATATCCAGGCGATATATTTCGACAAGGTCATCGCGGCGGCCAACGAGCGTTTGCGCATGCTCACGAGCGGGCAGTTCGAGCTCGTCCGCTATTCGGA
>CADBQL010000376.1 GCA_902796815.1 uncultured Coriobacteriaceae bacterium
CAAGCCCCGCAAGGTTCAAGTTCTCCCTGCGCGGCATGCGTGCGAGGTCGTTGCCTGGGCGACGAATCCAGCATGTGCTCGTGCGGCCAAGCGGGCAGGCGCGAGCGCGCTGTATGTTCCGGTGCTCAATTTTAGGCGCGGGCAGGCTGTGCTCGAAGGCGTGCGGCAAGACGATCCCGAGCAAGCGGGCTATCCCAAGCAGTGCATCATGGCGATGCCGACGATAGACCACGACCCCGGCTCGTCCACGCGCGAATATGATTTGCCGTTTGACCTGTGGGATTACGTACGTGAGGGAAAGCCGGTCTACGTCGACAGCATGGCATCGTGCATTCGGGCGCTCGAGTTGGGCGCACGGGTGGAAGTGGGTCCTCACGTGCTCGCGACGAACCAGGCATCGCTTCAGGTTCTCGCCGACCTGGGCGTTTCGCGCGCGTGGCTTTCGCCCGAGCTCACATTGGGGCAGATCGACGATCTGGCGCGCACATCCCCCATCGAATTGGGCTTGACGGTCATCGGCGCGCAGGAGCTCATGATCACCGAGCATTGCCTGCTCATGAGTCAAGGACCGTGCGCCGAACGGTGTGGAGCGTGTCCGCGTCGCAGCGTTTCGCACAAACTCGTGGATCGCAAGGGATTTGAGTTTCCCGTGGTGACCGATATGCTCGGTCGCAGCCATTTGTATAACGGTATCGAGCTCGATGTGGCGCAAAACATCGTCGATTTAATCGATATTGGCATAAGCGCCGTCATGGTCGATACGACGCTCATGTCCAAAAAAGGTGCATCCGATGCGGTCGGTCGAGCTCTGCGCGCCCGTGACCTGGCGATGTCCGAGCACCGCGCGTGCGGCAAACGACCCAATACCACAACGGGGCATCTGTTTAGAGGCGTATCGTAATCGCGTCGTGTTAGAATTTCCCCTTACATATATATAGAAGGAAAGGTTTCACCCATGCTTTCAGCAGAAGAACAACTCCATATCATCGCCTCGGGCGTCGATCGCATCGTTCCCGAAAGCGCATTGCTCGAAAAACTCAAGCGCGGCACTCCGCTCAACGTCAAGCTCGGCGTCGATCCTACGGCTCCCGATATCCATATCGGCCATGCCGTTCCGCTTCGCAAGCTTCGTCAGTTCCAGGACTTGGGACATCAGGTAACGCTTATCATCGGCGACGGAACGGCGCTGATCGGCGATCCGTCGGGGCGCAACTCTACGCGTCCGCAGCTTACGGCCGATCAGGTCAAGCACAATGCTCAGACGTACGTTGACCAGGCGTTCAAGGTGCTCGATCCCGAGCGCACGAAGCTCGTCTACAATTCCGAGTGGCTACTCGACCTCAAGCTCGAGGACCTGCTCGGGCTTTTGGGCAAGTTTACGGTGGCGCGCATCTTGGAGCGCGATGATTTCCACAACCGCTATACGAGCAACCAGCCCATTGCCGTACACGAGTTCTTGTACCCGATTATGCAGGCCTACGACTCGGTTGTCATCAAAGCCGATGTGGAGCTTGGCGGTTCAGACCAGCTGTTTAACCTTCTTGCTGGCCGTGAGCTTATGGAAAAGATGGACATGGAGCCGCAAGTCTGCCTGACCTTGCCGCTGCTCGAAGGTACCGATGGCGTTCAGAAGATGTCGAAGAGCTACGGCAATTACATCGGTGTCACCGACGAGCCTGCCGATATGTTCGGAAAAGTCATGTCGATACCCGATGAGCTGATGGTCAAGTACTACCGGCTTGCCTCGACCGTTCCCGTCGACGAAATCGATGAGATCGAACGCGGCCTTGCAGCCGACGAGCTGCATCCCAACAAGGTAAAGCGCGCTCTGGCTCGCAACATCGTGGCAGCCTATTATGACGAAGATGCAGCCGCCGCTGCCGAAGGACAATTCGACCTCGTGTTCAAGCAACACGAGATTCCCGATGACATTCCCGAGTTTGCTGCCGATCTTACGCCGAACGACGAAGGCCTCGTATACCTCGCCAAGCTGATTGCCGATGCGGGGCTTGCGAAGAGCGTCGGCGAGGCGCGCCGTCTCATCGACGGAGGTGGCGTGAAGATTAACGGCGAAGCGGTTGCAGCCAAATGCTACAACGTCGATCCCGCGCTTCTGAAGGGGGCGACGTTGCAAGTCGGCAAGCGCAAGTACGCCAAACTCGTGTAGTGGCGTCCAAGTCTTCAAGCATCTGATAATGCGACCTAGGGGGAGTATTCTTCTGGGTCGCATTATTGTTCTACGCCTATCTCGTCGGGGAAGGCTGTCAAAAAAAGCTGGATATATCTGCGCCGCCCGATGGGGCTGCGCCTCGCGCAATTATCGTACCCAAAACCATCCGCAAATTTCGCCACCTGGGAAAACGCGAACTGAAAAATGATTTGGGTACGATAATTGCGCGCGGTGCAGCCCCATCGGGCGGCTGGCCGCTTTTTTTGGACGCCTCGGGGGGCTGCCAAGCCCACGCATACGGCTCGATTGGGCTGATTCAAACTGTAATGGGCGTATGAGTGGGTTTTTGGAAAGCTCAATTTAGTTAGACGCAGGCCATCGCTTGCCTTATGTGCGCACTCCGTGGAGGCCAGTCCGCCCCGCAGGGCCCCGCACGCAAGATACTGTGGTCCGCTCGGCCGCCCCGCTGTCCCGCCGGGCGGGTTTGTGGAGGGATTGCGCAGAAGCGCGCCCGCGGAAGATTTCCCTTGACCCGCGGGGCCCGGGAGGGGTAGTATACCTACTTGCCGC